>JAFAHL010000110.1 GCA_019237215.1 Hyphomicrobiales bacterium
AACCTTCTCGCGATCGGGGCCGTCTTTGCCATCCTTGGAATTGGATCCGATAGCGGCGTCACCCTGCTAACAGGGTTTTTCATCGGAACCGCACTCACCTGGTTCAGCACGATCGAATTGCTTTGCCATCTGGGCGAAAAGCAGGGACGCCAAATCATGCTGCGCGTGATGCAGAGCTTGTGCGTGCTATGCATCGCGGCAGGAGTGGTCCAACTCGCTCGTGCGGCGAACCTCCTCGGCATTTGAGAGCTGCTGCCAGCGCGGGGAACGCCGTTCAACCCCCGGTAAGGAGTGCGAGCACGATCACCTGCAACCGTCCACTGTAAAAAACAGCGGAAAAACAGGGAGACCGGGGACCGGCAGCTCTCGAGACTTCTGGCGTGCAGCGCAAGCCAGGAGCGCGGCACAATCGAGCCCTGCTGTTCGTCCAGCGCGTTGGCTCCATCGCTGCAACCCTAGGCGGCACACGCGGGTAACCGGCTTCGGCCATTCCTAGCAAACAACTGCAAAAAAATATCAGGGAGGGAACAGAAGATAACAGGAGAAATCCCAGGAAACGGCAGTCCTCAGTGCCGGACTGCGGCAGCGTTCGAGGCGCGCGACGCTAGCGGCCAGCAAAAGCGGGTCCGGCAGCGGCGCGAACCGGCGTCCAGGCGCAAGTGTGATGAATACGCTTTTGTGTAAGATTCTCGTAACGCGCGCAAGCGAAATTTTTCTTACGCCGCCGCGATCTCGATGCCTTCTTGCTCGCAGGAATTCGCCACATCGCAGACGGTGGCCCGCTGTACGTCGCGCCGCCAGCGCAAATCGTCGAACTCGGTTCCCCGATGCATCGTACAGCGATCGTCCCACATGACGAGGTCGTTGACCCGCCAGCGATGGGTGTAAACGAATTGCCGCTGCGTCGCGTGCGCGGTTAATTGATCGATCAATGCGCGACCCTCGTGCTCGGGCATGCCGAAGATCCGGCCGGCGTGCGACGCGAGGTAAAGCGATTTGCGCCCTGATTCCGCGATCGTGCGGACGACCACCTGGGGCACCGGCGGCATCCCCCGCCGCTCCTCATCGCTGAAATTGGTGAAGCCGAGCCGCGCACGAGAGTTGAAGATTGAATGCTCGGCCACCATGCGATCGAGACGGCGTTTCGTCTCCTCGGGAAGCGCATCGTACGCGGCGCGCTCATCGGCGAATTCGGTATGTCCGCCGACTGGCGGGATGGAGCGCGCATAAAGCAGCGATGCGCGCGCAGGTACTCGCTTGAACGAGCTATCCGTGTGCCACAGCCGGTTGCCCAATTGAAACGAGCGAAGTCTGCTTTCCTTGCCCCAGACTTCGTTATCGTGATTGAGGTTGGAAACGTCGGCAAATTCTTTGCGCAGACGCAGTGCCGCGTCCTTTCGATAAACGGCGATCGTGGTCTCGAGCGGGCCGAAGTGCCTCGCGAAGTCGAGATGCTGATCCGCCGATAGATGTTGATCGGGAAAGATCAAGACCGCGTACTGCGTGAAGGCATCTTTGATCGCCTGCACATCCGTGGGGTCGATTGGCCGAGCCAAGTCGACGTCGCCGATTTCGGCAGCGAAGCTTGGCGTGATTGGATAAACGGTGATGGCCATGATCATGCCCTCGGCGCACGAGGTTTCGCCGGCGTTGGAAGAATTGGATCATGGCGGACCAACGCTT
The DNA here is from genome assembly GCA_019237215.1 of Hyphomicrobiales bacterium. Taxonomy (GTDB): domain Bacteria; phylum Pseudomonadota; class Alphaproteobacteria; order Rhizobiales; family Xanthobacteraceae; genus VAZQ01. The sequence goes on from JAFAHL010000110.1 coordinate 1,684, forward strand.
GCAATCGGCTTGGAGGCGATTTTTAAGCCGGGATGACCGGGAGCGAGCAACGGAAGGCGCGTGTCATCTTGCGCGCGATCGACGCAAACGCGCGCGCGTCGGTTCAAGCCTCGTGTCGACGGCTTTCGAGGGTCAGAACTTGTTTCCAAATCCCGGCCGATGCGTTTTGGCCCTTCAGGCGGCCTGCGCTCCGAGCAGCGCCTGGCGAAAACGCGACTTGAGCAACGCTCCGTCCCACGGTGGCAACACCAGCGGGTCGCGCGTGGAGGAGACCTTGAGGACGACGAGCACCGGGCCGTCGGCCGTATGCAACATCGGCACCGCGGCGTCGAGTTCGCGCATCTGTCTCACGGTCGCGGTCTGGCGGAAACCGCACGTGCGCGCGATGCCCGCAAGATCGACACCCGCGCTGGTGTGGGTCGGTTGCATCCCGGTTTCGCCGTAATGCTCGTTGTCGATGACCGTGATTGCGAGGTTACTTGGCTTTTTCGCCGCTGTGGTCGCCAGCGCCCCCAATCCCATCAGCATTTCGCCGTCGCCCGTAACGACCAAGACGCGGCGTTTCGGTTGCGCCAGAGCCAGTCCCAATCCGACCGTGACCGCGCTTCCCATCGCGCCCCAGAGATAAAAATTGAGCGGATGATCGCCGACAGCCGCGCAGTCATAGGTCGGCGAGCCCAGACCCGCCACCACGAGCATATCGCCGCGATCGCCGAGTATTCGAGCGATCGCGCCGCGGCGCAGCAGCTGGCCTGGTTCGTCCATCGGTTCAGTCCTTGAAAAGCTTGGCGCCGAGCATGCGCTGCGAGAGCAGGACCGCTGCGGTGAGATTGCCATTGAAGGCGATGCGCGCGGCTGCCTCCACGGCCGGGGCCGCCGCTTCCGGCTCGGTCACCTCGTAAACGATCGCGCCCGCCAGCCGCAGAGTGTCGGCTGCGATCTGACCCATCGGTACCTGCCAAGGATTGGCTTCGCCCCACTCGCCACGCATGGTAACGATCATCAGCAGCGGGAAAGCGCACACCCTCGCGAGCGAGAGCGTGTTGATGCAGTTGCCGACGCCGCTGCTCTGCATCAGCAGGACACCGCGCTCGCCGCCGAGCCAGGCGCCGGCCAAAATTCCGATGCCTTCCTCTTCGGTGGTGAGTACGGTCGGCTTCATCTCATTGGCGGCGTGGCACAACTCGATCAGCCGCGCATGCCCCGAGTCAGGGACGTAAGTGACGTGGCAAACGTCGAATTCGCGCAACTTGTCGAAGACCAGGCTCGGCCAGTTCGGCGCATCGGCCGTGACCATACCGCCGCCGTCTTTGTTCGCGCGGCCGCGTCCCCGAGTTTGCGTGGCCATTTGCCGTCCTTTCAAACAGACAACCGTTGCCGGATGGCTTCATCGGCCATCACCTCCGCCGGCGTACCGTGCTTTATGATTCGCCCCTTCTCCATCACGTAACAGGAACTGCTGATAGCAGCTGCACGGCGGAGGTTTTGCTCCACGAGCAACAGCGCGACGCCCTCGCTGCGCATTCGAGCAAGCGATTCGAAAATTTCATTGACGATCATCGGGGCTAAACCTTCGGACGGTTCATCTACCAGCAAGAGCTTTGGCGATCCAACCAAGGCGCGGCCGATCGCCAGCATCTGCTGCTCGCCGCCGGAAAGCGTCTTGCCGAGCTGGCGGCGTCGCTCGCGCAGGCGCGGAAATAGATCGAACACGCGGTCGAGCCGGCGGCGTTGCTCGGCGCCGGACCGCCATTTGCTGAATAGCCCGAGAGTGAGGTTCTCTTCGACGCTCAAGGTCGCAAAGATGCGACGGTCCTCCGGAATAAAGGCGATGCCTTTGCGGAACACGCGGTCCGGCGACATCCCTCCGATCGGCTCCCCCTCGAACACAATCCGCCCTTGAGACGGACGCAGCCAGCCCATGATCGTCCGCAACGTCGTCGTCTTGCCGGCGCCGTTGCGCCCGAAAATACTGACGATCTCACCCGCATCCACACTGAACGAAACGCCGTGCACCACGGGCGCGTAGTCGTAGCGCGCATAGAGCCGATCGAGTTCAAGCAGCGGCATGACCGAGCCCCAGATAAGCTTCCCGGACGAGAGGACTGGCGCGCACGCGATCGGGCGTTCCCTCGAACAGCTTTTCGCCCTGATGCATGACGATGACGTGGTCCGACAAGCTCATGACCAAGTCGATGTCGTGCTCGATCAAGAGGACGGTGACGCGGCCCGTCAGCGATTTGATCAATGCGTCGAATTCAGCCGTTTCGGAAGGCGACATTCCTTGCGTGGGCTCGTCGAGCATCAGCAGCCTGGGTCTGAGCGCCATGCACACGGCGATCTCGACCCGGCGCTGATCGCCGTGCGACAGATTTCCAACGAGCTCGTTCGCCCTCTCCTGCAACCCGAACTCCTCAAGAATGGCTCGAGCACACACCTGCGGCCCGGCCAAGCGATCCAAGCGAACGAGATAGCTACTGCGCCTTTCAAGACTCTGGCACGCGAGGCGAACGTTCTCGAATGTGCTCAGGCCAAAAAACAGGTTCGTGATCTGGAAGGATCGCGCGACGCCGAGCCTCGCCAACGCAAAGGGCGCTTGTCCGGTGATGTCGCGCCCATCCAGCTCGACCGTTCCAGAATCCGGCTGAAGCGTTCCCGCGATGAGATTGAACGCGGTGCTCTTGCCGGCTCCATTCGGGCCTATGATGGACGTCACACAACGGGGAAGAGCCTCGAAACTGAGATCTCTCACGGCGCGCAGCCCGCCGAACGCCTTGTTGAGAGCGCGCACCTTGATCATGGCGCTGCCTTCCCGCGCGACGCCGACAGGCGGCGAGCAAGTCCGATCAAGCCGTCGGGCAGGAACATGACGAACACGATGAAAATGACACCGAGGACGAGCAGGTGCCTTTCCGTGTAGCTGCCGACCACGGATTCCAGGAACGTGACGATCACGCTGCCCGCAAGCGGGCCCAGCAGCGTGCCTACACCGCCGACGAGTGACATCACCACGGCCTTGGTCGAAACCTCGAATCCGAAGAGATGCGGCGCCACGAACCCGCGTAGCAATGGGTAGATCAGGCCGCCAACGGCCGCGACCTGTGCCGCCATGATATATGCCAGAAGCTTGTACCAGAACGAGTTGTAGCCGAGATAAGGCACGCGGTCGGAGTTGTCGCGAATTGCGCGCAGGACCGCGCCGAAGCCGCTGTCGAGGATCCGGCGCGTGCCGATATAGATCAAGACCACAACGCCGAGGACGGCGTAATAGAAGACGAAATTGCTTTGCAGATCGATCGTGACGCCCGGCAGGAGTGTAATGCGCGGGACGGGAATTCCGATCAGACCGTCTGAACCGCCGATTGCTCTCGTGTTGTGCGCGATCTTGGACAAGATTTCCGCGGCGCCGAACGTGATCAGAGCGAAATACACGCCTTTGGCGCGGATCGCGACGGCGCCGAGAACGAGCGAAAAGACAGCGACGGCCGTGACGACTGCGACCAGCACCAGCCAAAACGACTCGGTCACGTGCAAATACATCAGTGCCGAGATGTAGGCGGCCAATCCGAAATACGCGGCCTGTCCGAGCGACAGCAGTCCGGCGTAGCCGAGCAGAATGTCGACGCTGAGAGCGGTCGCGCCGAACAGAAACGATTCGATCGCCAGACGCGTGTAGAAAGGACCACCCAGCCACGGAAAGATTGCAGCAAGCACGACCATTGCAAAGCCGAGCCAACGCAATTGCCCCGCATTGGCTCGCGGGGGATAGAGCGCCCGTAACAGGCGATCGCCCGCGTTGAATCTCGCCACCTCGTTGAGCGAGGGCTGCGGCTCGACGGGAGGGATGCTCGGTTGGAGCATCACGCCTCTCCAAGCCGGTTGAACAGTCCGCCCGGCCGCGCCACGAGCACGAGCAGCATCACGCCGTAGACGAGCGTCTCAGCCCAGACCGGCGGAATCCAGAGGCTTGCGAGACCCTGAACCTGCGCAAGCAGCAGGGCCGCGACCACCGCGCCGATGATACTTCCCATTCCACCGACGATGACGACGGCGAAGGCCATGACGAGGAAGTCGTGCCCCATCGTGGGAAACACGGCGTAGATCGGGCTCAGCAAGACGCCGGCGAGCCCCGCTAGGCCGCAGCCGTAGATAAAGGTCAAGCCGTACACCCACCTGATTGGGATCCCGAAGGAGGCGACCATCGAGGGATCGACTGCGGTAGCGCGCAGGACGGCGCCAAGCCGCGTGCGGTACACCAGCCACCAGGTGGCAAAGATCGCGATGAGGGCCATGCCGAAGACGAAGAGTCGGTAGGTCGGCAGGAACACCTCGGCGAAGCCCAAGATGCCGGTGAACGGAGGTGCCACAGCGTGCGTCTCCGTTCCCCACACAACCTGAGCAATGTCTCGAAGGACCAGGCTGACGCCGAACGTGAGAAGCAAGGTCACGATGGCGCGATCCGGGCGTGCCAGCAGCGGGCGGATCCCAAGTTCTTCCAGCACCCAACCGACGGCGCCGACCAGAATCGGAACCAGCACCAGCGCGCTCCAGTAGCCGGCGCCCCAACCAACGAGCATGAAAGCGCTATAGCCGCCGAGCATGTAGAGATCGCCATGTGCGAGGTTGATGACGTCGAGCAGGCCGAAAATCATGGTCAGGCCCAATGCCACGAGCGCGAGCGCGACGCCGATAATCAGCGCGTCGATCACCTGGGGCAGGACTACGACGTGGAGATAACTCAGAAGGTCTTCCATCGGCGCAGCTCGCGCTCGTGGCTTTCGCTCAGAATTTCTCGCATTTGTCGGAACCGACAGCGTCCTCTCCGGGCACCTTTCCGACGGTCCGGAAATCGTTTCCGCTCACCTTGACCACGACCATGTCGACGATCGCCTGGTGATCGCCCTTGCGCATCTTCTTCGTGCCTTGCGGCGTTTCCCAGGTTGCGTCCTCCATCGCGACGCGCAGCTTCTGTTCATCCGTGCCGCCCGCCTGCTCGATGGCCTGCTTGAAGAGATAAAACAGGCCATATGTATCGGCAGCGAAGAGATCCGGGTCGCTCTGGAATTCCTTCTTGAAGGCGGCCACGAATTTCTTGTTGGCCGAGGTATCGATGTCGATCGAATAGCCGGCTGCACTCAGAAATCCCTCAGCCGCGCCCTCCATTGCGCCGACGTTCTCCTGCGTCACCGCGCCGGCGGAGCCCGCAAGCGTCAGCTTGTCGGAGAGCATGCCATATTCCTTGAGTTGCGTGAGGAGACGCACCGTGTCGTTGCCGGCCGTCGCAGTCATGATGACGTCAGGACGTGCGGACCGGATCTGGCCGACGTACGGGGTGAAGTCCTTTGCCCCGAGCGGCGGGAACGCGCTTCCGACGTCGGTGCCGCCCAGGCGCTTGATATCGTCCTGAAACGCGGAAATGCTGCTGCGGCCCATCTCATAGTCGGGGCCGATGAAGAAATAGCGTTTACCCGCCACGTTTTTGGTCAGCCATGAGGTCAACGCGCTCGACTGCATGAAGGCGTTGGCGTTCACGCGAAAGACGTTCGGATTGCATTGCGCGCCTGTGATCGACGGCGCATAGGACACGGTCGTGACCAGAATGCGATTGTTTCGTTCCGCAACTTGGCCGACCGCAAGCGTGGACCCGCTGTTGACGGTTCCAGTGAGAAGATCGACCTTGTCTTGCTGGAGCAATTTTTCGGACTTGCGAACGGCGACCGGCGGATTGGCCTCCTCGTCCTCGAACAGCAGTTCGTACGGACGGCCTGCGACACCGCCCGCGGCATTGATCTCCTTGACCGCGAGCTCGGCGCCCCAACGCACCTGTTTTCCTATCGGAGCGTAGCTGCCCGATAGTGGCGTGACGACCCCGACCTTGATCGCATCAGCTGCGTGTGCATTCAGCCCGAGGCTGAATGCGAATGCGGCGATCGCGCTGCTTGGAACAGTCGGCGTGTTGAGCATGTTTTCCTCCGGTTGCAAGTCTCGTCTTAGGCGCCGGTGAAATTGGGCTTACGCTTCTCGGTGAAGGCTGCGATGCCTTCCTTGTAGTCGCCGCTTTCGCGCAGCTTCTCGTAGGCGTGTCCCTCGACCTCGAGGCCCGCACCGAGGCTCGTGTCGTACGACGTGTTCAACACCCGCTTGACCGTCTTGAGTGCCAGCGGCGACATGGTGGTGAGCGTCGTGACGATGTCGTCGAGAATGCGATCGAGCGCCGCCGTGTCATCGGCAACGCGCGTGAGCAAGCCCCAACCGTGGGCTTCAGGCGCGGGGATGCGACGGCCGAGCATCATCATGTCCACGGCGCGGGTCAAGCCAGCGATGCGCGCCACGCGCTGACTACCGCCGCTGCCGGGAATTTGGCCCAGAGTCACCTCCGGCAGTGCCAGGACCGTGTCCTTGCTCGCGATCCGGATGTCGCAGGCCATCGCCAGTTCGAGGCCCACTCCCATGGCATACCTTTCCAGCACGCAAACCACGGGCTTCGGGCAGCGCTCGGGCGCGGCGATATTCCATGCGAGGTGGGACATGCCATCGCGCTCGATTTGCGGGAACGCCTTGACATCGCCGCCCGATGTGAACACGCCGTTTTTGCCCCGGATCACGACGACGCGCACGTCCGGATCCTGACCGAATGCTTCGATGATCGCGGCGATTTGGGCACGCCCACGATAGGATACGACATTCAACGGCGGCCGATCGAGCCAGAGAAAGCCGACCTTCTTCTTAGGGTCGACTTCGTATTGCAGGCCATCGAGAGTGCGCAGAATTGCGGCGCGCTGTTCGGCGTAATCCTTGCTCATGAGTCTTCCTTCACCGTGATCTTGTTGCCTGCGTACGCCTCATATTCCCCGGTTCGCAACTTGCGACGCAAAAGCTTGCCGGATGCGGAGCGCGGGATGGCCTTCACGAATACGTATTCCCTGGGGCGCTTGAAACGAGCGAGTCCGCTGCGCAAGCACACATTGTCGAGCTCATCAGGTGCGAGCTCGGCGCTCGCCGGTTCAACGAAGGCCACTACCTTGGCGCCGAGCCGCTCGTCCGGAATTCCGACGACGGCGCATTCCGCCACGAGCTTGCTGCGCACGAGGGCGTCCTCCACTTCCTCCGGAAAGATGTTTTCGCCCCCGCTGATGATCATGTCGTCCACGCGGCCGACGACGTAGAGCTCGCCATCCTCGTCGAACCTTCCGAGATCGCCGGTGCGGTACCAGGGACCTTGAATGGCCTTGGCATCGGCGTCGGGGCGCTTCCAGTAGCGCGAGAACGCCTCCGGGCTGCGCATGCTGGCGACAATCTCACCAGTGACGCCCGACGGCAGGTCGATCTCGATATCGTCTTGGCGGGACGGCGAAACGACCCGGATGATCTGGTTCATCCCAGCGCGCCCGGCGCAGCCGGGCTTGCGGTCGAGATGATCGCAGTAGCTGAGGGTGTAGATTTCGCTGGAACCATAGTAGTTGACGAACAGATCGGGCTTGAGCTGATCCAGGCAACGCTCGATCAGCGCCGGACTCATCGTCATGCCTGCGAAGCCGACGCGGGACAGGGAACGCAGGTCGTAAGACTCGAACTTGGGATGTCGCAGCACGTCGTGGAATATCGTGGGCACGAGGAAGAGCGTCGTCAGCCGCTCCTCGGAGATCAGCCGCAGAACCTGCTCCGGTCCGTATTCGGGTACACACACCAGCCTGCCATTAAGCAGCGCAACGCTGAGCATTATGCGCACGCCCATCGTGTGGAAGAACGGCATCACGCCGAGACCGGAATCGCCCTGCCGATACTGATTCTGGGCAATGTGAGCAATCGCCGCCATCAGCTCGCTGCGGTGGCTGCGCGGCACGCCTTTTGGGCGCCCGGTGGTCCCGGAGGTGTAAAGCATCAAGCATGTCGAGCACTCGCTGACCGCGGCGGGACCAGCGAGCGCAGGTGAATCGCGCAGTCGTGCGAATGGCATACCCTCGCCTTTGCCGTCGGCGGCAAGGATCACACGGCGCGGGTCGATCTTGAGCGTCGCGGCCGCCTTGGCGGCCGCCTCGCCCGAGGCGGCGTCGAACGCCACGGCTGCCGCTTCGGCGTCCTCGAGGCAATAGCTGATCTCGTCCGCTGTTGCGCGCCAGCTCACTGGCGTAAACACGATGCCGAGCAACTGGCACGCCCAGTACAGCGTCGCCATCTCGTATCGATTCCGCATCACCAGCACGAGATGGTCCCCCGCCTGCAACCCCATGTCCCGCAAGCCGCCGGCAACCGACGCGATTTCACGATACCAATCGGCATAGGTCATCCGACGATTGCCTTCGACGAACGCCTCCTGCCGAGGTTGGCGCATCACCGAGGCGGCAAACGCGCTGCCCAGATCCATGTCACGAACCTTTGCGGATCGATGTTGCGGCTTCGAGCACCGCGGCAACGATCGGCGCGTATCCCGTGCACCGGCAGATGTGACCGGAAAGCATGTCGCGGACCTGCCGCTCGTCCGGTGCCGGCGTGTCGCGCAGAAAATGCGTCACCGAGCACAATATACCCGGCGTGCAGAACCCGCATTGCAGGGCATGATGTTTCGCGAAGGCGCGCTGCACCTCGTTGAGCGTGCCTGGTTCGGCGAGCCCCTCGACGGTGACGATGTCCACGCCATCGGCCTGCGCGGCGTACTGGGTGCAGCTGCGCACGGCTCGTCCATCGACCAGCACCGTACAGGCGCCACATACGCCATGCTCGCAACCGACGTGAACCCCGAAGGCCTGCAACTCGTGACGTAGAAAATCGCACAGCAGCATGCGCGGCTCGGCCTCACCGGATCGGCGTTGCCCGTTCAAGGTCAAATGGAGCGTGAAGCGCTCACCGGCTGCGCGATGAAGCGTTGTCATTGCAGGCGATCTCTTCGCAGTCGAGCCATCGCGAGCGCATCGTTGACCGCGCGCTCCACCAGCACCCTCGTGAGGGCAATCCGATAATCGGCGCTTGCGGAATGATCCTCCATGGGTGTCACGCTGACCGCAGCATGTTCGCAGAGGTCGGCGGCGATCTCGCTCGCGGAACGGCCGAGAAAACCCTTCACGTCGATGGCGACCGGCCGACTCTCCACTCCCCCGACTCCAAGGGAGAGTTCCTCCAGCCGGTCGGTCTTATCGAGACGAAGGCTACAGCCTGCCGCCGCGATCGCGAAGTCTCCGTGCCGCTGAGCGATCTCCGTGAAGGCGTGGCCGGTGTCCGGCGCGGCGCACGGCCACTCCAGCGCCGTCACCATCTCGTCCGGCTGGCGCTGTGTGGTGAGCGCGCCGAGAAAGAACTCCCGCGCAAGAACGCGCCGTTGCCGCCGCCGCGACTGCAGCACGACGGCCCCGCCGCACACGACGAGTGCGAGCGATATTTCGGCGCTCGGATCCGCGTGCGCGACCGAGCCACCGAGTGTTCCGCGATTGCGCGTCTGAAAATGCCCGACCCATGGCAACGCCATCACAAGCAGCGGCACCTCGCGCGCAATGACGTTCGCGCGCAGCGCGTCGCTCTGTACCACTCCAGCGCCGGTCACCACGATGTTGGATCGTGCCGTGATGGTCTTCAGCGACTGGATGCGTGAAATGTCGATCACGGCGCGCGGACGAACGACTCTGAGGTTCAGCATCGGTCCGAGCGTCATCCCGCCAGCGAGGATGGCCGCCTCCTCCCCCTTCTCGGACAGGAGAGCGAGCGCTTCCGAAACGGCCTCCGGCCGATAATAGTCGAACGCCACGGGCTTCACGGCCCGCCTCCGTTTCGGCCATGCCGTCGCAATTTCGACCACCAGCTTCGCCAGCCCGAGCCACCCATCGGTCTGAGCCGACGCTCCAGAGAGTGAAAGAATTGAGCGATGAGATAACGCGTCACGCTACCGAGCATGCGCTGGCCGACGGCCGCAACCTTGCCGCCGATATCGGCTTCGTAACGATACTGGAGATGCGTGCGGCCGCCGACCTCGGGTCGTAGACTCACGAAGCCCGATCCCGATCCGAAGCCCAAAGCCCCGAAGGCCTTGCCGACGAGGCGCACAGAGGTTTCCTCCTTTTTGTCACGCAGCTCGATTTGCACGTGATAGGTGCCGCGAATGCCGGCAACACCGATCACGACCTCCGCCGAGTAGCGATCCGGACCATCCTGCGTGAGGCCGCGACACCCCGGGATGATGGCAGCAAGCTCGCTCGGATCGAGGAGCCGGCGCCACACCTTCTCGACGGGAGCGGACAGACAGATTTCCCCGCTCCCCGTCAGCGCCCCGGTGCCGACTGCCGTCCCTTCTGCTCGGACCTGCGCTGCGACCGGGCGCGACCTAACATCACGCCCGTTCGCGAGCACCCACACGCGCCGCAGGTTCAACGGCAACGAAATATCGTCGCGTCCGAGGGCATCCGCGACGGCGTTTGCGATCACGGCGGGGGTGAGCATCGAGCTGCCGTCTCCCATACCCTTCGCGCCTAGCGCATTGACGGGAGAAGCCGTTTCGACGTGGCCGATCTCGACGGGTGGAACTTCGACGGCTGTCGGACAGAGATAATCCGCAAAAGTCCCCGACAGGAAATTGCCCCGCTCGTCATACACCAATTCTTCGAACAGCGCCGCGCCTAGACCATGGGCAAAGCCGCCGTGGACCTGTCCTTCGACGATTTTGGGATTGAGCTGGGTTCCGACGTCGTGAACCGAGACATATCTATCGATGCGGATCGCCCCGGTTCTGCGGTCGATCTCCACCGCCGCCAAATCGATTACGAAGCCGAATGTGACCGCGGAAGCAATCCGATCTTCGTCATCGGGCGCGCCCAAGACTGGCGGCGACACGACGGCAGCCTCATGAATTCCGGGGGTGGCATGGTCCGGCAAACCGGCGGGGTCCCAGTGCGCGCGTGCGGCCGCCTTGCGGAACGACAATCCCTTGTTGGACTGACCACGCACTCGGGCATAGCCATCGCGTAGCTCGATCTCTTCGGGAGCGGCATCCAGGGCGTTAGCGGCAAGCAATTTGATTTTCTGCGCGACTTGTTCCGCGCACTTGGCGACGGCATCGACGACGATTGCCGCGAAGCGGTTCGAGTAATTTCCCGACGCAATCGACCAAGCGCTCGTCAGCGTGTCGATCTCCGTCACCACATCGACGTCGTTGGGGTGCAGTCCGAGCGCGTCGGCGACGATCTGCGCGGCAACCGTCGCATGGCCCTGGCCATTCGGGGTGCTGCACAGGCGCAGCGTGACTTGTCCGCTCGGATCGACCGAGACCACTGCGCTGGCATTGGCGCCCGATTTGCGGTCGGCACGGCGGCGGTCTTGCGCCGTCTGCGCCAGTGAAACATAGGCCATATTGGAGCCGGATGGCTCTACACCCGCTGCCAGGCCGATGCCGAAAAGCCCTCCCTTGCGGCGGACTTCGTCGCGCCGGCGTTTGAGCTCGTCATAGTCGGCGATCCGCAGGAGCTCCGACAGCGCCGCATCGTAGTCGCCGGCGTCGAATATGGCGCCTGCCGGCGCTCTGTAAGGGAAAGCGTCGACAGAAATGAAATTGCGACGGCGCAGTTCCGCCGGATCCATGGCGAGGCCGCGCGCCGCGATGTCCATGATACGTTCGAGGGCAAAATAGAACTGTGGTCCCCCGTATCCGCGATTGAGACCCACGGGTGTGCAGTTCGTGACAACGAGCTCGTTGTCGATGGCAATGTTCTGCACCTTGTAGCAGCCGTTTGAGGCGGCGTGCATGCGATAGAGGGAGGCGGGCTCGGGCGGCCGCACGTGGGCGCCCATGTTCGCGGTGTTCCTGAACCGCAATCCAGTGAGCTCGCCGTCCTTCGTGAATGCCGCCGCGACCGTTCCCACGCGATCGCTTGAGGCGGACGAGGCCGTGAGGTGCTCGGCGCGATCTTCGATCCACTTGACGGGCACGCCCGTCTTGCGGCTGACGGCGGCGAGAAGGACGATGTACGAAAAAACGGCCTGCTTGATACCGAAACTTCCGCCGCTGCTCGGCGGCGTGATGAGGCGAAGTCGGTGGCCGGGCACGCGCAATGCGCTGGCCATGAGCGGCTGGACCACGAACGGTCCCTGGAAGTTCGACCATACCGTGTAACGGTCGGGGGCCCGTTCGAATTGCGCAATGACGCCGAACGTCTCCATCGGCGTGGAGGCATAGCGCGGATACGAGTACGAGAACTCGAACACTCGATCAGCCACGGCAAAGGCAGCATCCGGGTTGCCGTAGCTGAAGCTGCGCCGGCTTATGATGTTCGAACCGACCCTCTCGTGGATCACCGGGGCGTCGCGCGCGGTGGCGCTTCGCAGGTCGGACGCTGCCGGAAGCACTTCATATTCGACGCCGATCAGGTCGCACGCGTCTTCCGCGATGTAACGCGTGTCCGCAATCACCACGGCAACCGGCTCGCCGACGTATCGTACCCGGTCGATTGCGATGGGATAGTAGGCGAGCGGAGCCTTCACGACGCTCGGCACCGGTCCAATCAGATCGCTGACGTCCTTGCCGGTGACGATGCCCCGCACTCCCGGCAGCTCCCGTGCTCGCGCGAGATCGATCCGTCCGATCCGTGCGTGCGGATGGGGCGAACGCAAGATCGCTGCGAAGCGGATGCCCGGAATTGGTGAGAGATCGTCGATAAAGCGTGCCTGCCCGGTCAGGAGCGCCTGATCTTCCTTGCGCTCAACGGGCGAGCCGACCCATCGC
>JAFAHL010000223.1 GCA_019237215.1 Hyphomicrobiales bacterium
GAAAGTCGGCGATGAGCACAATGACGACGGCGCTCAACACGCCGTCAGCGAGGCGGCCGACCAATGTCTCCTCCCCGCGGAAGTGGGTGAGATCGATGCCCCAGCCCCACGCTAATACCGCGACCGCACCGATGATCAAGGCCGCCCTAACACCACGCTCGATGCACACGGCAAGCACGCTTGGGGGACCCTCGGCCACCTGCGGCGAGCCGGGCGGGCGAAGCAGATTGTCGACCGCGCGCCGAGTGACGCTTATCGCGAGCGGCAGCGTCATGGCGACCAGGACGAGCCAGAAGCTCGCCATCGCATGGATTACCCAGGTCACCCACAACAGCACGATGCCGACCGACAGCGCCGTGTTGGCCGCGCCCCGCCCGAAACGACGCGTGACCGGCAACGTCGCCTCGCTGTCTTCGTTGAGCGCGACGGGCCGGCGCCAAACCGCGTCCAGCGCAATCGCGGCAAGAACGAGCCCGAGCACGTAGGCTACCAGCTGGCGCGCCTCCAGCGTGTATCCGAGAGGGACCCCGAACCCAACTATCACCCAACCGAAGGCAAACCAGCCGACGAACCAAACGAACCGCCGACGCCAGAAACGAGCGGCTGCCGTATCCATCGGAATGATGCGGAACCGCTCGTTATACGGCGCCAGCAGGAAGCGACCGACGACGTTGGCGATCCGCACGACAAGAAAAGCCATCAGCAGGCCAAACAACCCCTCGCGCAGCAATGGCGGCCAATCGCGTGCGAGGAAGGGACCGATGCTGCCGAGGGCAAAGGCCACCAGCAGACCGACCGAAAACGCAAAACGCAGGGCGACGATATGCAGGCGCTCCTTCACCGTTTCCGAAGGGAGCGCGTCGAGGTGGGCTCGGGCCCGCTCCGTCGCCCTGCGAAACAGCCATTCGACACCGATGCCCAAACCGACAAAGAAAGCGAGGAGCAGCAGAGCCTTGGTCCTGCCGTGTTCGCCCAAGTCTGCGGTGACGCGGGCGCGGCCTTGCAAGTACTGGTTCGGCAGATCCGGAACCGTGCTGGCGAGAGCAACGATATGCTCGCGGATTGCTCCAAGACGGCTATCGAGTGCCTGGGAAACCGACTCCTCAGTGGCGGCCCGCTCCGATGCGGCTTCGGCCTTGCTCTGTTCTTCGAGCCAATTCCGCACCTTCGGATCAGCGAGCAAAGTCATCAGCTCTTGGATTTCCTTCGGCGACGCCTCTCCGCTCGTCGACGGCTTCGTCGCCTTTTGTGTCGCTGCGAAACCGCAACACGGCAGCATCGCTGCGAAAATTACGGCTCCAAGAAAGATCGCCGCCACTCGCCCGGCGGCACCAATCATCCCTTTGCTTTCGTTCATCGGACCGTGTCCTTTGCTCGGCTTCCGCTCCCCAAGTTCACTAAAGGCTCGCGCCCGTGACCTTCCAAATTTCGCTTCCAGCCATTTCATCGAGCCGCGGGAACATTGTGGCCCCTCCTATCCAAGTGGGTGAGGATAGAGGTTCGAACTCTCCCGGTCGCCAAGTCCCATTGAACCACGGTTCAAGTGGGCCGTACAGGCGCAGTAGAGTGCGCGTCATCGATCCCGCTTCTGCGCGAGCTCTTTCATCATTGCGTTGATGGCCTGCGGCGACAGGGTCGATCCGCCGAGGTCGACGGTGATCTTTCCCAGCTTGCCGGTGAAGGCGAACGGAACGTGATAGTCGGAATCGTCCACCGGCGTGCCGGTGTCGAGGCCGACGTCGAAAGTCTCGTCCCACGCCCAGAGGAACGGCTGGGTCTTGGGGAGCGATCGTTGCGCGACCTGCCTGCCGTTGACCGACAGGGTGCCGGTGCCGCCGCGCGCGGCGGGCGGGCCTTGCGGGTCCATCTTCCAGTCGAAGACGATGGTATGCTTGCCGGGCGGCAGCGCCTCGGCGGCCTGCCACTTCGGGCGCTCGACGTCCAGCAGGTCCATGGTGAACGTCGGCTTGTTATCCTTGAGGTAGAGTCCCCAGCCTGAGAACCGCCCGCCCTGGGTCACCAGCACCCCCTCCGCCCCGCCTTGCGGCACCTCGATCTCGGCGGTGATTGTGTATGACCGGTTGAGGATCGATGGCGCCACGCCGAACTGGGTCGAGGTCATCGGCGCGGCGTAGACAAATTGCGAGCGTCCCGCCGCCGGGCCAGGCTTCTCGACTGTTAAAACCGGAATCTGGGAGTCGTTCAAGGGGAAGACCTGGTTGCGCGAGGCCTCCATGATCCAGAGCTCCTGCATAAAGCGCAGCCGGTCCGGCTCCTGCGCCGCCAGGTCGTTGGTCTGCGTCGGGTCCTCGACGAGATTGAACAGCTCCCACTTGTAGCCGTTCATTACATCCGTCGGCGGATGCGCGTTCACGCCCTCCCACGGGGTCGCGACCGGAATTGTGTTGGCCATCCAGCCGTCGTGATAGATCGCCCGATTGCCAAAGATCTCAAAATATTGGGTCTTGTGGGTGGACGGCGCCTCGGCGTTCGCCTTGTCCCAGGTATAGACCATGCTCACGCCGTCGTATGGGCGCTGCGCGATCCCGTTGATCATCGTCGGCTGCGGGATGCCGAGCGCATCGAGGATCGTCGGCGCGATGTCGACGACGTGGTGGAACTGGTTGCGCATCCCGCCGGCGTCTTCGATGCGCTTGGGCCAGGTCATCACCATGCCGGTGCGCGTGCCGCCGAGATGCGAGGCGATCTGCTTGACCCATCGATAGGGCGTATCCATCGCGAAGGCCCAGGGCACGGCGAAGTGGGGGTAGGTGAGATCGGTGCCCCAGGCCGGGATCTGGGGCAGCATCTGCTCGACGGTGAACTCGTGGCCGTTGAAGTAGGCGACCTCGTTCGGCGTGCCGTGCATCGAGCCTTCAGCGCTCATGCCGTTGTCGCCGCAGATGAAGATGATCAGCGTGTTGTCGAACTGGCCGAGCTTTTCGACTGTTTCGATGACCCGTCCGATCTCGTGGTCGGAATAGGCCATGTAGGCGGCCCAGACGTTGATCTGGCGGAGGTAGAGCTTCTTCTGGTCGTCCGACAGGGTCTCCCATTTCGGCAGGAAGTCCGGCCAGGGCGGCAGCTTGGCGTTCGCCGGCACCACCCCGAGCCGCTTCTGGTTCGCGAAGATGCGCTCGGTCAGGGCGTTCCAGCCCTCGTCGAACAGGTGCATGTCTGAGATCTTGTCGATCCATTCCGGCGTCGGATGATGCGGCGCATGCGTTGCGCCCGGCGCGTAATGGATGAACCAGGGGCGCTTCGGGTTCGTCGACGTCTGAATGTTGAGATACTCGATGCAATCGTCCGCCATCGCGGTGATCAGGTTCCATCCCGGATTGCCGACGTAAGGATGGATCGACGTGGTGTCGCGAAACAGGCTGCCGGGCTGCCACTGGCTGGTGTCGCCGCCGACGAATCCGTAGAAATAGTCGTAGCCTTGCCCGATCGGAAAATGATCGAACGGCCCGGCGAGGCTCGCCTCCCAGATCGGCACGTTGTGGTTCTTGCCGAACCAGGCGGTGGAGTACCCGTTCTGCTTGAGCGTCCGCGCCACATGCGCCGTGTCCAGCGTGGTGATAGAATCATAACCGGGGTATCCAGTGGACATCTCGGCGACATTGCCGAAACCGGCGACATGGTGATTGCGCCCGGTCAGCAGCGCCGCCCTGGTCGGCGAGCAAAGCGCCGTATTGTGCATCTGGGTATATCGCAGGCCGCGCTGTGCGAGCTTGTCCAACGTCGGCGTGGGTACCACGCCGCCGAACGCCGTGTTAGACCCGAAGCCGGCGTCGTCGATCAGGATCAGCAGGATGTTCGGAGACCCCGCGGGCGGCGCGATGGTCGGGGGCCAGTCGGCGGTGCTGTCGATCAGATTCGGCTCGATCACGCCGGTGAAAGGCGGGGGCTGTTGCGGCAGCACAGTGCTGTCCGGAAATTCTGTCGCGGTCGGTGAGCCGGGCGCTTGCGCGAAGGCGCCCTTCCGAAACCCGAAGCTGGCAAATGCCGTTGCCAGCGCAGCCTTGGCTGATGAAAGGAATAATTGCCGTCGGTTCATCTTCTTCATGTTGTTCTTTTTCTTCTCCTCTTTTTGTCAGGTAGCGTTTTGGCGTTTCACACAACGAAAGCCGATATGGCAGGTGCCGGTGTCGATCATCTGCGGGTGCCGCGCCGCCGGCCGGTACCGCCGGCAGTAGTTGGGCGCGCAGAGATAGGAGCCGCCCTTGATCACCTTGCGCGGGATACGGATGCCGGGCTGCGTGGGGTCGTAGCTT
>JAFAHL010000324.1 GCA_019237215.1 Hyphomicrobiales bacterium
TCACGCGCGTCTTGACGCGCAATGGGACGCAAGGCGCCTCGCAAGCGCCTGGCCTGCCGCGTCATGTGCAGGCCCAACGGGTGCTTCGCACGCACCCGAATGTTTCTCGGCGCTCCGCCCACCCCTCGATTCGGGTTGGCGAAGCTAAAGTCGCAAACCTCGGGCGCAAAAATGCGCCGCGGGAACGAAATGGGCTGTTTGAAAGGTGAATAGGAGTACAAGCGCGTCCGAGGCTGTTGCGTGTCCCGGATGCGATGCAGCGCGCCGCGCCGCCCCCGGACACGCGTCAGGACCAACCTGCGGCTGCACGAAATTACCGCCGGCTGAGTTCCATTGTTTCCGGATTGTTATTTACAATGAACGCCGCAACTCCAACGTGTCGAGCCGTCAGCGCGTGATGCCGCGTGCGCAGACATCAGCGTGTAGCCCGGATGAGCGAAGCGAAATCCGGGGCAGACGATTCCCGCGTTTTGCTTCGCTCATGCGGGTTACGAGTTCGGCCCATTTTGGCGAAGCGAACCCTATGGGGGCCGACTTTCCGATGGAACCTACGCAATGATACATAGGTCCTCTGCCATAATTTCAATTTTTTCAGCGGTTGATTTTTGCACTCAGATCCTGATCAGGCTTGGTGGCGTCAATGCTGGATTTGGGAATAGGTCTAGGGCTTGTGCTACTCGGCTTCGGCTGCGGATACGGCGCTCGCGAGTTTGTTTTCCATCGCCGCCGGGAAGCTACCGTAAGGCTTTACCGTGAATTAGGCTTAGATCACTAGCCCCATCAGCCGGCTTTCTCTGCAGGCTTCCGCCGTTTGCGCGGGTATGAGCGGCGCGTCAGCCGTTATTTCTTCTTTCCCGCCCGGCGCTTCTTCGGCGGCGCCTTGTACACCATGGCTTCGAGCTTCATGCCGTCGGGGTCGGTGAAATAGACCGCGTAGTAGGAGCGCCCGTAATATTCGCCGGGCCGATCGAGCACGGTCATGCCGTTCGCCTCGAGGAAGGCGCCGAGTGCGTCCACGTCGTTGCGGCTCGCAAGCTCGAAGTCGGGCAAATCGGGCCGCGCGAGGCCTCGATTAAGCTCAATCAATCACTATATAAACGAAGCCTGGAGCACGATTAAGGAACCGCTTGAGCGATCGTTCAAATTGTGTCTTCGGCTTTGTTTGGAGAAAAATGCCATGAGAAAAGTGCCATGAGCAAATTCAATTTGAGCAAGTTCAATTACCGTGCGCCGGCGGAACTGTTTCCCTCGCGCAACCGCAAGAGCAGGCAGCCGGTCAAATACCGGCGGTTCGACACGGCGGCGCGCGCAATCCAGTTTGCCATGGAAGAGCTCCCGGCACCGGCCCTGCTCGGCGCCTGCATCGAGATCGACGAGGCGCGGCTCGGGCACGCGGACATTCGCGAGCTCTACGAGAGTCCGGACTATCCGCTCAAGAAACAAGCGATGAACGCGACCCTCGCCCGCGCGCCCGCGAGCGAAGCTTAAATTCGCGGTCGCAACCTATTCCTTCTTCCCCGCCCGCCGTTGCTTCGGCGGCGGCTTGTACACCATGGCTTCGAGCTTCATGCCGTCGGGATCGGTGAAATAGACCGCGTAGTAGGAGCGGCCGTAATATTCGCCGGGCGGATCGACTACATTCATGCCGTGCGCTTCGAGGAAGGCGCCGAGCGCGTCCACGTCGTTGCGGCTCGCGAGCTCGAAGGCATAGTGGTGGAAGCCGATGTCGCCCTTGCGGTACTTGCGCTTTCGCCCCTGCGCGTCGGCGGCGGCGATCCAGAACAGCGTCCTGCCGTTGCTCCAGCCGGCCATGTCGGCGTAGTCGTATTTGAGCTTGAAGCCGAGAAAGCCGAGCAGCTTGCGGTAGAATTCCTTCGAGCGCGCGAAGTCGCCGACGCTCAGCACCAGGTGATCGATGCCGACGACGCGGGGCATGACGTCTCTCCGTTGTCGGTTTCTCTCCGTTGTCGTTCCCGCGAAAGCGGGAACCCATATTCCAGCGGCCGGCATGCGTAGCACGATGGGTCCCCGCCATAAGCGCGTTGACGCGCGTCCATAGCCCGTCGAAGACGGGCGTCAACGCCCTTAACGACGCGCTATGCGCGGGGACGACAGTGAGCCTGTTGCAACTCTACCTTCCCCGCGGGCGCCAGCCGCCGCGCATGCCGGCGCGGCCGGAGGTCGAGCGCGGGCCGGCGCGATAAGGCTTGGATTCTTTGTCGGGGCCGGGGCCCATTTCGTCGAGCGTAGGCTTGCGCGGACCCTCGCCCCGCGTGCGGGGAGAAGGCGATCCGCCGCGCGCGATCGCGATCGCCTTGGCGGTGGGATCGTCGATGACCGCGAGCTCGGTGGCGCGCAGGCGCTTGATCTCGTCGCGTAGCCGCGCGGCTTCCTCGAAATCGAGATCGGCGGCGGCCGCGCGCATGCGCGTCTCGAGGTCGGCGATCACCGCCTCGAAATTGTGGCCGATGGTGGCAGCCGCCCCCTCGTCGCCGATGCCGGCAAGCCCGCCGCCGGTCGAGATCAGCACGTGATCGCGCTCGTAGACCGACTCCAAAATGTCGGCGATGGCGCGGCGCACGCTCTCCGGCGTGATGCCGTTGGCGGCGTTGAACGCCTCTTGCTTTTCACGGCGGCGATTTGTCTCGGCGATGGCGCGCTCCATCGAGCCGGTCACGGTGTCGGCATAGAGGATCACGCGGCCGTCGATGTTGCGCGCGGCGCGGCCGATGGTCTGAACGAGCGAGGTCTCGCTGCGCAGGAATCCCTCCTTGTCGGCGTCGAGGATCGCGACCAGCGCGCATTCCGGAATGTCGAGGCCCTCGCGCAACAGGTTGATGCCGACCAGCGCGTCGAACGCGCCCAGGCGCAGATCGCGGATGATCTCGATGCGCTCGATCGTATCGATGTCGGAATGCATGTAGCGCACGCGGATGCCTTGCTCGTGCAGATATTCGGTGAGGTCCTCGGCCATGCGCTTGGTCAGCACGGTGACGAGCGCGCGGTAGCCGGCGGCGGCGACCTGGCGCACCTCGCCGACGAGATCGTCGACCTGGGTGCGCGCCGGCCGCACGTCGACCGGCGGGTCGATCAGCCCGGTGGGACGGATCACCTGCTCGGCGAAGATGCCGTGCGCCTGCTCGATCTCCCACGGGCCGGGCGTGGCGGACACGCCGACGGTTTGCGGGCGCATCGCGTCCCACTCCTCGAACCGCAGCGGGCGGTTGTCCATGCACGAGGGCAGGCGGAAGCCGTATTCGGCGAGCGTCGCCTTGCGGCGGAAGTCGCCGCGGTACATGCCGCCGAGCTGGGGAATGGTGACGTGGCTCTCGTCGACGAACACGAGCGCGTTGTCGGGCACGTATTCGAACAGCGACGGCGGCGGCTCGCCCGCCTTGCGGCCGGTGAGGTATCGCGAATAGTTCTCGATGCCGGCGCAGCTGCCGGTCGCCTCCATCATTTCGAGGTCGTAAAGGGTGCGCTGCTCGAGCCGTTGCGCCTCCAACAGGCGGCCGGCGGCGTTGAGCTCGTCGAGGCGCCACTTGAGCTCCTGCTTGATGCCGGCGATGGCCTGCAGCAAGGTCGGGCGCGGCGTCACATAGTGCGAGTTGGCGTAGATCTTCACGAATTCCAATTCGTCGGTCTTCGCGCCGGT
>JAFAHL010000437.1 GCA_019237215.1 Hyphomicrobiales bacterium
GGACTGACCGAGAGCAGAAGCAGCCGGTCGGCGAGCCCGGCGGCCTCCTCGACGTTGTGGGTCACCAGCAGCGTGGTGACGGGACGGCGGTTGACGAGCTCGGCGAGCTCTTCGCGCAGCCGTGCTGCAAGTGCGTCGTCGAGCGACACGAACGGCTCGTCGAGCAGAAGCACATCGGGCTCGACCGCGAAGGCGCGCGCCAGCGCCACCCGGCGGGCGAGTCCGAGCGAAAGCTCGCCGGGATAGTGATTGCGATGGGCCTTGAGGCCGAGCGTCTGGAACAGCGTGTCGAGGCCGGCGGCGGTCGCGTGCGGGGCGGCAAGCCGCACGTTCTGCTCGACCGTTCGCCACGGCAGCAGGCGCGGCTCCTGGAAAACCATGCCGAGCGTGCCGTGCGCGGGGAGCGCAACGGCGCCGTCGAAATCGCGGTCGAGCCCCGCGACGATGCGCAGCAGCGTGGTCTTGCCGCAGCCCGACGGCCCGACCAGCGCGGCGACCTGCCCACTGCCGAGGCTGAATGCGAGCTCGCCGAGCACCTGGAGCTTCCCGCCGGAGGCAGCGCGAAAAGACTTTTGCTTGATGTTGACGTCAAGTCGGTCTCGGGCGCCAGCGGGCGACATGTCGTTCAAACGGCTGCACCAGGAACGTTTCGATTGCCAGCATGACCGCGATGAAGGCGAGAGCATAGGCCAGGATGCGCGTGACGTCGAACAATTGGAATGCAACCCCGATCTCGAAACCCACGCCGTTCGGACGCCCGAGCAACTCCACGATGAGCACGATCTTCCAAACCAGCGATAGGCCGGAGCGGGCGGCGGCGGCGAGATAGGGCGCGAGCTGCGGCAATATGACATGGCGCATGCGCGTCCATGCTCCCATGCGAAACACCTGCGCCATGTCGTCGAGCGCGTGGTCGAGCGAGCGCGCGCCTTCGCGCACGGTCACGGTCGCGATCGGGAGCTTGTTCAGCGCCACAGCCGCGATCGCCGCGGTTTCCGTGAGCCCCGCCCAGACATAGGCGAGGACGATGATCACCAGGGCCGGCAGGTTGAGCAGCACGATCAGCCAAGGATCGCCGAGACGATCGGCGATCCGCCACCGGCCCATGATGAGGCCGATGACCGAGCCCAGCGCCATGGCGAGGATGAACGCCGCCGCGACGCGCGCGAGCGTCGCGCCGAGATTGAAGGCGAGCATGCCCGAACGCGCTTCGTCCACGATGGCCAGCGCCACCGCCTGCGGATCGGGAAGCAGGCGCGCGCCGGCGAGCTGCGAGCCGGCGTACCAGGCCGCGATCAGGAGTGCGAGCGAGACGAGCCGGGCGCCCACGTTCACTTCCGGGCAGCCGGCCGATAAAAGGTGCCGGCCGCGAGCTCGCGTGCCGGGCCGACGAGCTCCGCGCCGCCGATCTCGGCGAGCACGAGATACAGGGCCTGCGCATCCGCCTCCTCCTCGGCGAGCGACCGGCGCACGATGCCTTCGCCGTAGCGCTGACGGTAGATCGCAAGCGCGTCCAAGTCGGTGACGCGGATGCGCGGTGCCAGCCGCTGCCATTCGGCTGCCGACGAGGCGAGAATGTCCTTGGCCTGGCGGGCGGCGGCGAGGAAGCGCTCGAGGGTCGAACCATTGCGCGCGGCCCACGCGCGGTCGAAGGTGTAGCCGACGAGCGCCACCGGCCCCTTCGCCCCGAGGGCTTTCACGACGTGATCCATCGCGATCGCGCTTGTGTATCCCTTGCTTTCGAGATCGGCGCAGAAATTCCAAAACGTCAGCGTGGCGTCGGTCTCGCCTTGCAACGCCTTTTCCGACAGCAGCGGCGGCGCGCCGTAGACGACCGTCGCCTGTTTCTTGAGATCAAGGCCGCTGCGGCGCGCCAGCGCCTGCAGCAGCAGCCAGCTCTTGTCCAGCGGGCCGCCGGCGACGGCGAGCTTCCTGCCTCTGAGATCGATGATCTCCCGGATCGGCGATCGTGCCGGAACCATCACTGCACCGAGCGTGCTCGACGAGGGATAAAACACGAGATCGTCCCCCAGCGAACGCTCGCGCGCGACCCATAGCCAATCCGACAACATGAGATCGGCCGAGCCGCCTTTGAGGGCGATCTTGCCGGCTTCGGTCGAGGCGAGCTCGACGGTCTCGATCGCAAGGTCAAGTTTGCGGTCGAGGCCGTGCGTCCGGATGACGTCGAGCTCCCACGCCAGCGTCCCGGTTCTTTGCACCGCCACGCGAATGCGATCGGCAACCGTCGCGCTCGTTTGAGCGGCAAGCGCGATCATGGCCGCAAGCGCAAAACCCAACACGCGCAACATGCGCAGACGATGCCATAGCCGGCGGCGGAAGCAAATGCCGGGACGTTGCGACAACGGCGGCGAGTTCATCGATCTTTTCAGTCTACATTT
>JAFAHL010000504.1 GCA_019237215.1 Hyphomicrobiales bacterium
CGCCTGCGGCGTGTTGGCGGCCGCGCTCGCCATCCTCGCCTTGGCGCTGCAAGTATGCGCCCAAGCCCGCGCCCAACAAGGCTATCCCGAGCGCACCGTGCGCATCATCGTGCCGACCGCGGCGGGCGGCTCGATCGACACCACCGCGCGCGTGGTCGCCGCGGCGCTCGCCGAGCGCTGGGGCAAGCCGGTGGTGATCGAGAATCGGCCCGGCGCCGCCATGATCATCGGCGCGGAAGCCGCCGCCAAGTCGCCGCCCGACGGCTATACGCTTTTGATCGCGCACGACGGCACCATGGCGATGAACCCGGTCGTCTACCCCAATCTCGCCTACCATTCGCAGCGCGACTTCGAGCCGCTCGCGCTCCTCACCTCGATCGCGGAGGTCGTGCTGGTGAACGCGGCGCTGCCGGTCAAATCGATCCGCGAGCTGATCGCGTTTGCCAAGGCCAATCCGGGCAAGCTCAATCATGCCTCGGGCGGAACCGCGACGTTGCTGGCGCTTGAATTGTTCAAGGCCATGGCCGAGGTCGACATCACCAACGTCCCGTTCCGGGGCGGCGCGCCGGCGGTCACCGGCGTGATGGCGGGCGAGACGCAGGTGATCTTCGCCGACCTCGCCACCGCCAATGCCGGGATGCAGTCGGGCAAGCTGCGCACGCTCGCGGTGACGACGCTGAAGCGCGTGCCGCGGCTGCCCGAGGTGCCGACGATCGATGAATCCGGCGTTCCCGGCTACGACGTCGCCACCTGGATCGGGGCGTTCGCGCCGGCCGGCACGCCGAAGGCGATCCTCGCCAAGATCGAGGCCGCCATCACGCAGGCGCTCGCCGCGCCCGAGGTGAGGGCCAAGCTCGAGGCGCTCAGCATGGAGGTCAGAAGCGGCGCGCGCGAGGACTTGCGCGCCGTGCTCGCCGCCGACATGGGCAAGTGGGGCCGCCTGGTCCAGGAGAAGAATATCCGCATCGCGCAGTGAGGCAGGGTTCCCGCGCAGCGATGCGCAAACTGGCGGCCGGGGTCGCGGGCGAACCTCTTGAATCCGCCCGACGAACGTGAGCATGAAAAGGCAACCCCGAGCCCCGGGAGCATGCCATGCCGCAGACCGCCGCCGAGACGCGCACGCATCGCCTAGCGCCGCAGCGCGAGGACGCCGCCTTCAACTGGCAGGATCCGCTCGATTTCGAAGGCGAGCTCACCGAAGAAGAGCGCATGGTGCGCGAGACCGCGCGCGGCTATGCGCAGGACAAGCTGTTCCCGCGCGTGCTCATGGACAATCGCGAGGAGCGTTTCGATCGCGCTATCGTCTCCGAGATGGGCGCGCTCGGCCTGCTCGGCCCCACGATCCCGGAACAGTACGGCGGCGCGGGCCTTGGCTATGTCGCCTATGGGCTGATCGCGCGCGAGATCGAGCGGGTCGATTCCGGCTACCGCTCCGCCATGTCGGTGCAGTCCTCGCTCGTGATGCATCCGATCTTCGCCTATGGCAGCGAAGCGCAACGCAAGCGCTATTTGCCGAAGCTCGCAGCCGGCGAGATCGTGGGTTGCTTCGGCCTCACCGAGCCCGATCACGGCTCCGACCCGGGCTCGATGACGACGCGCGCGGACAAGGCGCCGGGCGGCTATCGGCTCACCGGCAGCAAGATGTGGATCACCAACGCGCCGGTGGCGGACCTCGCGCTGGTATGGGCCAAGCTCGACGGCGTCATCCGCGGCTTTCTGGTCGAGCGCGGCACCAACGGTTTGTCCACGCCCAAGATCGAAGGCAAGCTTTCGTTGCGCACTTCGATCACCGGCGAGATCGTGCTCGAGGACGCGTTCGTGCCGGAGGAGAACGTGCTGCCGAACGCCAAGGGCCTCGGCGGCCCCTTCGGCTGCCTCAACATGGCGCGCGCCGGCATTGCCTGGGGCGCGATCGGCGCGGCGGAGTTCTGCTGGCATCGGGCACGCCAATACGCGCTCGACCGCAAGCAGTTCGGCCGCCCGCTCGCCGCCAACCAGCTCATCCAGAAGAAGCTCGCCGACATGCAGACCGAGATCACGCTCGGCCTGCACGCGGCGCTCCGGCTCGGGCGGCTATTGGAGCAAGGCCGCGCCGCGCCGCCGGCGGTGTCGCTGCTCAAGCGCAACAATTGCGGCAAGGCGCTCGAGATCGCGCGCGCGGCGCGCGACATCCATGGCGGCAACGGCATCGCCGACGAGTTCCACGTGATGCGCGTGCTGTGCAATCTCGAAACCGTCAACACCTACGAAGGCACGCACGACATCCACGCGCTGATCCTCGGCCGCGCCCAGACCGGGATTCAGGCGTTTTTCTGATCGGGCCGGGCAGGGGACGATCGGCGTCGCAGCCTACGCGCGTGCCGGCACGAGCTCGGTGAGGCGGCCG
Source organism: Hyphomicrobiales bacterium (assembly GCA_019237215.1). GTDB lineage: Bacteria > Pseudomonadota > Alphaproteobacteria > Rhizobiales > Xanthobacteraceae > VAZQ01. Next base: position 2,387 of record JAFAHL010000504.1, read on the forward strand.
ACCATCGTGCTTTGTGGATCCGC
>JAFAHL010000013.1 GCA_019237215.1 Hyphomicrobiales bacterium
CTTCGCGGCGCGATTCCGCAATGGCCAGGAGAGCGAGTACTCTCTCCTCAATACGCCGGACGGCCCCTTCTACTTCGCCGGCGAACATCTGAGCCAGATCGGCCCCTGGCAGGAGGGCGCGATTCTGTCGGCCCGGCGCGCCGCCAATATGATCGATAAGCACCGGCGTGTGACGGATGTGACAAACGCGAAGCCGTGAGCGCTCCCACGATGCGTTTTCAGCGTCAACGTTGGGAATAGTTCAGAGGAAGAAACGATGCACCGACTGTTCTCGGTTATGCTGGCGGCAACGGCGCTCGTGTGTTGGGCTTACGTCGCAGAGCCGGCACGTGCCCAGTCACGCACCGCTCAAGAGCAACTCGCCGTCGACATCTACAAGGAGCTGGTCGAGATCAATACGGTCACCGAAACAGGCGACACCGCGCGCGCGGCCGAGGCCATGGCCGCACGACTTCGCAGCGCGGGCTTCAGCGAATCGGATGTCCAAGTGTTCACGCCCGCATCGCGCAAGGGTAATCTGGTGGCACGGTTGCGCGGGACGGGTGCGCGCAAGCCGATCCTACTGCTCGCGCATCTTGATGTGGTTGAGGCGAGACGCGAGGACTGGTCGGTTGACCCGTTCAAGCTGATCGAGAAGGACGGTTATTTCTATGGACGCGGCACGGCCGATGACAAGTTCATGGCGGCGGCCTTCGTTGCGAACCTGATCCGCTACCTGCAGGAGGGGTACAAGCCGGATCGAGACATTATCGTTGCGCTGGAGACCGATGAGGAAATCCTCGACCGTGATGCCTTGGGGATTCAATGGCTGCTCAAGAACCACCGCGACCTGATCGACGCTGAATTTGCGTTGAATGAGGGCGGCCCGGTCGGATTGAAGAATGGCAAGCCGATCCGTAACAGCATTCAGACGAGCGAAAGAGTTTCGTTGAGTTATCAGCTCGAGGTGAAGAATCGAGGCGGCCACAGCTCGCTGCCGACCAAGGAAAACGCGATCTATCGCCTCGCCGAAGGCCTGACGCGCCTGTCAAAATTCAACTTTCCCTTCAAGTTGAATGCGACGACCCGCGCGTATTTCGAACGCACGGCCGAACTCGAAGGTGAGCAGGTTGCCGCCGATATCAGGTCCGTCATATCCGGGCGACCGGATCCAGCCTCGCTATCGTTTGTCCGACTGTCCGCGAACCCGGTCTACAACGCGCAACTGCGCACGACTTGTGTGGCCACCTTGCTGGAGGGCGGGCACGCCTACAACGCCCTGCCGCAGGTTGCGCGCGCGACAGTCAACTGCCGCATCATGCCGGGTGAACCGGTAGACGAAGTCAAGGCGACGCTGGTGCGGGTTCTCGCCGATGATCAGATTGTCGTGACGCAAATCGGAGAGCCGATCTTGAGTGCGCCGTCCGCGCTACATGAAGAGATCATGGGTGCAGTCGCAAAGCTCTCGGCCGAGTTTTGGCCAGGCGCGCCGATCGTTCCCACCATGAGCGCCGGCGCGACGGACGGCAGCTACTTGCGCAATGCTGGCATACCGACTTACGGCCATTCCGGGCTCGCCGGCGATGTCGACGACGTGCGTGTGCACGGCAAGGACGAACGCGTGCTGGTGAAGTCGTTCTTCAACGGCCAGGAATATTTGTACCGGCTGGTCAAGATGTTGTCGGGCGGCGGGTAGTACACCCGACGCTATTGCAGCATTTCAGCTAACGGCTGCGCCAGCCTGCCATCGGCCATTCGAGCTTGGCGGTCGCCCGGTTCTCCGGCCACACCGATTTATACGCCTTGCCTTGGAGCTGGATGAGGTAGGTTGCCGACAGCGTATTCTGCCCGGTCTCGTCGAATTTGACGCCGCGGTAGCCGATCATGAGCTGCTCGGGCTTGAGGTCGGTCGCGCGCAGCGCCGCCTGGATCTTCGCCGGCTCGATGGAACCGGCGCGGTTGATGGCATCCGCGAGCACGAGAAAGCCTTGCATCCAGCGCGCGCTGGTATCGTCGAGATCGCGGCCGAACCTGGCCTTGAACATCTCGTTGATCTTGTAGGTGTTGCTTGCGGGCGGGCCGACGTCCCAGGCGCTGCGGTTGATCGCGCCCTGCGCGATATCGCCGACGTTGGGAATGAAAGCCGGATCGGAGAAACCGGCATCGTCGCCGATGATGATCGGCGGCAGGTAGTCGAGATTCTTGAGCGTCTTGAAATAGAGGATCGTGTCGGCGGTGTAGCTGACGAAGATGACGGCGTCGGGCTTCAATTGCTTGAGCTGGAGAACCTGGCCGGAGACGTCCGTGCTGTTGGCGTTGTAGGGAATTTGCGCGCCGACATTGATGCCGGCGCGCTTGGCCGCCTCGTTGATGGAGGCGGCGACGGACGTGCCGTAATCCGTGTTCTCGTTGACGATGGCAATCGTGTCGATCTTGCGCCCGGCCTTCTTCAGGTCGTTGAGGAATTGGGTGTAGGCGTTGGCGAAGTCGGATGCGATCGGTCCGGTGCGGAAAATCCATTTGAAGCCGCGGCCGGTAATATTGAGCGCGACCGAATCTCCCACGAGAAAAGGAATGCCCTGGCGCTCGGCGACCGCCGTCGCCACCAGTGCGACGGAGGAATGGTAGGCGCCGAGCATGGCCACGACCTTGTCTTGCGTGATCAGCCGCAAGGTCTGGTTCTGGCCGACCTGCGGATTGCCCTGGTGGTCGACGTTGATGAGCTCGATTTTCGCGCCGCCGAGATTGGGCAGCCCGGCGGTCGCGGCCAGCGGAAGGCCCGCGAGCTCGGGATGCGCGGTGTTGACGATGTCCGCCCCGAGCTCGACCGCGTCCTTGGCGGACGAGCCGGCGCTGGCCGCGTTGCCGGTCAGCGGGTAGATCACCCCGATCTTGATGGTGTCGGCGGCGCAGGCTGGCCTTGCGGTCATCGCAGCGAGCAGCGCGAGCGCCAAAACGCCCAATGCTTTCATGCCATCCTCCCGATGGTCGGCGGCATGACGCGCCGCTTTTTGCGGCCATATTAGCTGCTCGAGGATGGCGCGTCAGCCGGCACAAACGCCCATGGCCGGGCGTGCCGGCGCGGCCGCGCGCCCGCGCGATCGCGGCAACGGCGCGCTCGGCAATTCGTCAGCGCGAGAGCGACGGATGCGTGGCGGCAGGCGCGCTGCCGAGCGGTCGCGGGCTGCCGAGCGGCGCCGCCGAGCTGCCCGTCGTCCCGTCCGTCTCGAAGCGCGGAACGCATCGGTCGCGCGAGCCGGGCTGCTTGGCCTGCTCGCACAAGATCATGGTCTGGTAGCTGCAGTTGACCGCACCCGACGTCGGCTTGAGGCAGAACGCGGCGCCCTGCGCCAGGGCGAGCCGTGGCGAAG
>JAFAHL010000105.1 GCA_019237215.1 Hyphomicrobiales bacterium
CGTAGGGGTTCTTCAGGTCGAGCGCGATGCTTTCCTTGTCGCGGTTGAACGCCATGAAATAGGCGGATCGGCCTCCCACTAAAGGGCCCCACTGGCGCGTATCGTCGCCGATGTCGGGCCGCTCGATCTTGATGACGCGCGCCCCGAGATCCGCAAGCATCATTGTGCAGTACGGACCCGAGAGAACCCGCGACATGTCGATGACGGTAATCCCGTCGAGCGGCGGCTTCTGCAGGGCATCGGAGGGAAGAGCGCTCATGTAGAGCGTCCCGGCGAAGCGCCGGCGAGCTCGGCCGGCTGCTTCGGTCCCCGCGGTGCAGACGTGGCGTCTTGCATGGCGCCATGCAGCTCGCCGGTCAGGAACTGAGCCCTGCCGTGGCCGAATGACCAGTCGGCGAGAGTGTTCTCGACGATGCTTACCATCACGTCCGTCGGCTTGATACCACACGAGCGCTCGAGCTCAGCGCAGAGCTTCTGATAAAAGCCGGTCTTCTGCTCGGTCGGGTGCCGCTGGGTGGTGATCTGCACCAATACGAACTTGTCGGAACGCGGGATGCCGAGGCCGGTATCCTCGAAGCGCACACGGCTCGGCTTGTGCTCATGGACGATCTGGTAGCGATCGCGCAGGGGCACGTGGAAGACATCCAAGACTACGCGATGGGTGGCGTCGAGAAGCGCTGCGATCTCCTGGTCGCTGCGACCCTCGAAAACATGGAATTGAAGCAATGGCATGGTTCAGGACCTCCTGCTGGGCTTAAGCCGCGGTTCGGGATTGGCTGACCACAACCGGCGCCGCCGGTCGTGCGGCGGCCTCAGCAATCATGGCCGCGGCCTTCTCGCCAATCATGATGGTTGGCGCGTTGGTGTTGCCGGACGTGATGGTCGGCATGATCGAGGCGTCGGCGACGCGCAGCCCCTCCACGCCGTGGACGCGCAGCTGATCGTCGACGACCGCCTCGGGGCCGCTTCCCATCGCCGCCGTGCCGACCGGATGAAAGATCGTGGTGGAGATCTCTCCGACCGCGCGCACGATGTCCGCATCCGCCTGAACCGACGGTCCGGGGCGGAACTCGATCGGGCTGAAGCGCGCCATGGCGGGCTGCTCGATGATCCGACGCGTCAGTCGAACGGACTCGACAGCCACGATCCGATCGCTCTCAGTCGAGAGGAAATTCGGGTGGATCGCTGGCGCCTCGGCCGGATCTGCGGAGCGGATGTGCACGGTGCCTCGGCTGTCGGGACGGACGTTGGCGACGCTCGCCGTGAAAGCCGGGAACGGGTCGAGATCGCCGCCGAACGCGGCGAGGCTAACCGGCTGGATGTGATATTCGAGGTTGGAGTGGGCGAAGCGTGCGTCCGACTTCGTGAAGATGCCGAGCTGGCTCGGCGCCATGGACATCGGTCCGGAATGAGTAAAGACGTACTCGAGGCCAATCATCGCCTTGCCCCATAAGGAATGGGCTCGGGTGTTCAGCGTGTCGGCGCCCTCGACCTTGTAGGCGCAGCGGATCTGGAGGTGATCCTGGAGGTTTTCACCGACGCCCGGCAGGTGCCGGACCGTGTCGATCCCAAGAGCCTTCAGGCGCTCGCCGTTGCCGACGCCTGACCGCTCGAGAATCGCCGGCGATCCGACCGTGCCGCCCGACAGCACGATCTCGCGACGCGCCCGGACGACGTAGTTCTGGCCCTCAACGTCGAACGCCACGCCGACGGCGCGGCCGTTCTCGATCACGATGCGACGCACGAGGGCATGGATCTGCAGGCGGAGGTTGGGCCGGTGCAGAGCGGGACGCAGGAAGGCGTCCGCCGCGCTGCACCGCCAGCCGCCCCTCTGAGTGACCTGGAAGTACGACGAGCCGGTGTTGTCGCCGCGATTGAAGTCATCGACTTTCGGAATGCCGTACTGCTCCGCGGCGTCGCGAAAGCCATCGAGCAGGTCCCAGTGAAGCCGTTGCTGCTCGACGCGCAGTCCGCCGCCTGCCCCATGAAATTCGTTGGAGCCGGCGAAATGATCTTCGGACTTGATGAAATACGGCAGAACGTCGTCCCA
>JAFAHL010000290.1 GCA_019237215.1 Hyphomicrobiales bacterium
CGGGACGAATTCACGATCAATCTTGCGCTCGTGAGCGGCGGATGTCCGCGTCTCGGCATTATCGCCGCCCCGGCGTGGGGAGTCCTATGGCGTGGGATTGCGGGGCGCGGTGCCGAGCGGCTGCGGCTTGCGCCCGGAGCGCCGGCGGGTGCCGGGCACGGGCGCAGCGCCATTCGAACCAGGTCTTCGCCGCCCTCGGGGCTCGTCGCGGTGGTCAGCCGCTCGCACCTCGAACCGCAGACCCAGGCGCTCCTGGCACGACTGCCGATCGCGGACCGGCGCGCGTGCGGATCGGCGGTCAAATTCGGTCAGATCGCCGAAGGATCCGCCGACGTCTATCCGCGCCTCTCCGCCACTTGCGAATGGGACGTGGCGGCCGGCCACGCGGTGGTTGTGGCCGCCGGCGGCGCCGTCGTCACGCCGGAGGGCGCGCCGTTGACCTACGGGCGGGCGTTCGAGAGCTTCCGCGTTCCGGCCTTTGTTGCATGGGGCGACCCCTCGGCAGTCAGCAGGTTCGGCGGGCCCGCGCCTGCTCAAAGCCCAGTCCGCTAAAGACGAGGGCGCCCGCTCCTTATGTGCAGCGCAAGCTAGCATTGGCGCGGGGAGCCGCGCCCGCGGCAGCGCCCCGACCGGGCCGCGAGTCGAGCCAAACCTTCCGTTGTCGCCGCCGTGCCGTCATAGTCTTGCCGGTCATGGGGCGATTCGGTTGCGGTTTGGCCGCAAAGTCGAGGTATCTGTGCGCGTGACGGGTGTAAGCGGAGTTGACCTCTTGCTGTCCATGGAGCACTCGATGCGCGCCGCGACGCGAACCATCGCTCTCGTTCTGGTCATGCTCGGCTTGGGAAGCGCGCCGCTGGCGGCCCAAGCCAATCCACCGCCGGCCCAGGCCAATCCTCCGCCGCCGCCGGCTCAAGCCAATCCTCCGCCGCCGCCGGGCAGTGCCGCGCCGCAAGGCCCGCAATATTCCCCGAACGAAATCGTCGATGCCGGTCACCGTTTCTTCGGCACCATCTCGCGAGGGCTCGCGCAGATCGTGGAGAAGGCGGGGAGCCAATTTGGACTCCCCAACGGCTACGTGCTGGGACAGGAAGCCGGCGGCGCGATGGTCGCCGGGCTGCGTTACGGCGAAGGCATCCTCTACACCAAGAACGCCGGCGATCTCCGGGTCTTTTGGCAAGGGCCTTCGCTCGGCTTCGACTTCGGCGGGGAAGGCGCGCGCACGATGATGCTGGTCTACAACCTGCCGGCCACCGATGCGATCTACCAGCGTTTTGCCGGCATCGACGGCTCGGCCTACTTCGTTGGCGGCTTGGGAATGACGGCGTTGACGATGAACAATATCGTCGTAGTCCCGATCCGCACCGGGGTCGGAGTTCGTCTCGGCGCCAATGTCGGCTATCTCAAATTCACGCCGACGGCGACCTGGAACCCGTTCTGAACCGGACGGATAATTCGAGCGATACCTTTCGCAGGGGCCGAGGATCGGGGGCGGGCGCGAAACCACACGACTGAGCGTCATTCACGAAATGCTTGCTCTGGTCGAGTTTAGCCGCCACCCGCGCTGGTAGCGGGCGGTCCAGCGTGGCATTCTGGTGAGAATTGGGATTGATCGAGTTCAGGAGGCGTCATGGTCGAACAGATCATGTATATCGGGATCGGGTTTTTGATCGCGGGCTTGCTCGTTATCGGCGTTATTCCATTGGTGCATGCGCGCGCGGTACGCCTCACAATGCGTCGGCTGGAAGCTCTCACCCCGTTGTCGATCGCGGAAATTCAGGCCGACAAGGATCAATTACGCGCCGAATTCGCCATGACCATGAGCCGCCTCGAGATGAGCGTCGAGCAGATGAAGGCGAAAACTACGAACCAGCTCGCAGAACTCAGCAGGAAAAGCGAAGCGATCGGCCGCCTCAAACTCGAGCTCGGCGAGAAGACCGCCGCGCTGTTTGCGCTCGAAGCCAAGGAAAAGCAGCTCTCCGACGACCTGCAGACCACGCAAACCGAACTCGCCGCCAAAACGGTCGCGCTCGAGGAAGCGGAGCGCGCGCTCGCGAGCGCGCAGACCGAGCTCACCCAGGTCACTGCCAACTTCAACGACGCCTCCGTCGCGGCGGGCGGCCAGCGCGTCGAGCTGGTGGCGCTGCGCGCGCAGACCGAGGCGCTGAAGGGCCAGATCGACAGCTATGAGAAAGAGACCAAGGCGCTGTGGGATCACCTCAACGGCAAGACCGCCGAGCTCGAGGCGGCGAAACAGCAGCTTGCCGAGGAGCGCGGGCGCGCCGACAATCTGGCCAATCGCGTCGGCGAGATCGACCGCCAGCTCACCGCGCAAACGGCGGAATCGGAGGTCCTCGGCGGCCGCGTTCAGGAGCTCGCCGCGCGACTCAGCGAGCAGGGGCCACGGTCGTCGGATCGCGAAGGCGCCTCCGAAGACTTCCGCAACGCGGCGCCGAACGCCCAGAAAATCGAAGCGGAAATTCGCGCCCAGTTGGCTGAACTGGAAGATCGCCACCGGCTGGCGTTGGCGACCATCAAGACGGAGAAGTCGCTGATCGAAACCGAGCTCAAACGGTCGCAAGACGAGCGTGACAAGTTGCAGCGCGAGATGGCGGCGGTGAAGCGCGACGCCGAAAACGCCGGAGCCTACGAGCGCATGGAAAATGCCGTGCTGCGCGAGCGTATCGATGAGGTGGCCGCGGAGGTCGCTCAGCTGACCGCCACGCTCGAAGGACCGGACTCGCCGATCGAGACGATCCTTGATGCCGGGCGACCGGCAGCGCCCACCGGGAATGGACCGCTCCCAGCCGTCCCCGCTCGAGCCGGCGAATCCAAAGGCACGCTCGCGGACCGCATCCGTAGCTTGCAGGCGCGTGCATCGCGCGGCGCGCCGGCTCAGCGCGGCCCGAAGCGGAGCGCTGTGCCGCGCGGAGCACGCGCGGACAAGTGAAACGGCGCAAGCCCCGTTCCCGCGTCAGTTGGCGGGGATGGACTGCGCGCGCAGCAGTGCGCCGCACGTCTCGCGCAGCGATGAACCGCGATTGCGGAAAAAGCCTCGGAATCTGGGCTCGGCCCCCGCGATCGATAACCGGCTGCATCGCTTGACAGCAGGCTTACCTTCCTTAAATCCTCACCTTGGTGCGGGCGCTTAGCTCAGCGGGAGAGCGTTCCCTTCACACGGGAGAGGTCGTAGGTTCAATCCCTACAGCGCCCACCAGCCTTTGCTGCTTCGCAGCTACGGCTGGCAAGCCAACGCCTGCACTCTCGCCGGGGCGACCGCGCATAGCTTCGCACCCGCGACCTAGACCGCCCGCTGCGGGCGGCGGGTGGAGGCGTCAGACGTTGCGCGCCAGGAATTCCCACATCAAGCGCATGGCCGCGCGGCAGCTATCGAGCGTGCTCATCTGCATGAACCCGTGCGGTATTCCTTCCATCACGTGCAGCTCGTAAGGGCTCGCAACGGCTGACAGGGCTTGGGCAAGCGCCAGCGAGTCGGCGAGACACCAGGAATCGTCGCCTGCTCCGAGGATGAAGCACGGCGGAAGTATTCCCGGCGCCACCGCCTTGAGCGGGCTTACACGCGGGTCATCCCACAAATCCTTGTTGCCCGAAACGTACGTGCTCAATTGCTCTTGAAGTCCGGGCAACGAGCTGGTGCGCTCGGCGGTCGCCCCGAGATCGTATGCACCGTAGAAGAGCACTGCCCCCCGCACCAGTGAGCGCAGGCCAGCAGCGCTCGAGGTAATAGCGCTGACAGCCAGGTTGGCGCCCGCGGAATCGCCGCCGATCGCGATCCGCCGGCCATCGCCGTTCCATCGGCGCGCATTGTCCGCTGCCCATCCGATCGCAAAAATTGCGTCTTCCAGTGCTGATGGGAACGGATGCTCGGGGGCCAGACGATAGTCGAGAATGATGGTCAGATAACCCGCTTCGGCAAACTGCATCCCCAGCTTGCGAAACGAGGCTGGGCTGCCGAACGCCCATCCACCGCCGTGCAGGTAGACGACCACCGGATGTCGACCTGCACCCTTGGGCACCGCGACGTCGGCACGCAGGCCCGAGCGCAGCTCGACGTTTTGTTCGAGGCCGCCAATTGCGGGAAGATCACGGTTGTAAACGGTCGCCAGCTCTTCCCAAGCGCGGCGTTGCGCAACAATGTCGCCGGTGGGATTCCAGGCCGGTAATTGACTCAGAATCTGACGGTCGTGTTCGCTGATCATAGGTCGTAGCAGCCCCACTCAGCCTTCGATGCTTTGCAGCTCCGGCCGGCAAGTTATCTCTGCTCATCTGTTAAAGCGGTTGGCGTCGCCGTCGTCGCGCGCGGGGCGACGACGGCGCAGCAGCGATGAAATAGATCCATTTGCTGCAGTATCGAATTCCTTTGCCCACACACGGAAGTCATGCATCTGTAATGGGACGACGACCTGCTTACTTTTTCTTCCGGCGGGCCTTGCGCCCCTTTCGGGCCGGCCCCTTATCGATCGCGAACTCGTCGAGCTTGCGGCCCTGTCTGATGAGGGCCGTGAGCCACCGCGGTCGAGCGCCACGGCCTGCCCACGTCTCGCCGCCAGGTCCGCGATACTTAGGCGGAACTTTGCGCCCCTTCAGCGTCGAGCGGCGGCCCAATCCGGTTCGAGAGTTCCTTCCAGCACCGCCGCTTTCAGCGCCTAGACGGGAGAGTTGCTTTTCCAGTTCGCTGCGCTTTTGACCAAGCCTTTTGTCAATGTCGGCGCGCAGTGCAAGCAACGCGTCAACGTCCATACCTTTTAGATTAATTGCGGCCATAAGGGTCTCCCATTCGTGGACCATAGAGCATGATAGAACTATTCAATCGAAACGAAAGGCAAGCACGCCAAAGTGGCATACATGGCAACATACATTAAGGGTATGCGCGTTTTCGTCTGGTAGTTCGCCACAGGCGACATAGGACCGCTCGGAGAAGACCGTGTCATTCGACACGAGCATCGGTCGCATGCCGCCGCCGCTCGTCGCCCTCAACCAGCTCGGAGCGACGTCGATGCCGCCGATGCGCGGGCGGCAGATTCGATGATGCCGCCCCGACTCCGCGTTGCAAGCGGCACCGTCGCCTGTGCGGCTTTTCTACAACACAGCGTCGCAATTTGCGCGCGCTCACGCCTAAATCATCGACAGCGGCCGCACGGCTTGTAGAATTTCGAGTTGCTGTAAAAGGGTTCGGGCTTCAAACACTCGATCTTGCGAGGCTTTGCCATGTTTGCACGCTTCCTCGCTGGCGGCGCGTGCGCCGTCGGCATGCTCGCCGCCGTCTTCGTGGCGCCGGCCGCGGCTCATCCCTACGACCAGTCTATTCGCGGCCGCTCGTTCTTCAGCGCTTTATTCGGTCCATCGATCGCCCGCGCGATGGTGAGCTATCCCAGCAATCAGAAGCCGGGCACGATCGTGGTCAGCACGGCGCAGCGCCTGCTCTACCTCGTGCTCGGCAACGGCCAGGCGCTGAGCTATGCCATCGCAGTCGGCAAGGCGGGCTTCGCCTGGAGCGGCGTCACCCAGATCACCGACAAGCGCGAGTGGCCCGACTGGACGCCGCCCGATCAGATGCTCCGTCGCCGGCCCGATCTGCCGCACCACATGGCCGGCGGCCCCGACAATCCAATGGGGGCACGCGGGATCTATCTCGGCGCCAGCCTCTATCGCATTCACGGCTCGAACGAGCCGGACAGCATCGGCCAGGCCGTGTCGTCGGGCTGCATCCGCTTGACCAACGAGGACGTGATCGATCTCTATAGCCGCGTGCGGATCGGCGCCACGGTGATCGTACAGTAGCCGACGACGCAGGACGGACGATCAGACCGCGGACGGCGCGGACGCATCCATCGTGCGCCCCCAGCGCGCGTCAGCGCGTCAAGCCTTTACCCGCGAGGTCGTCGAGATAGTCCTGCCAATAGGCCTGCCGGTTTCGACCGAGCGCGAGAAAATAGTCCCAGCTGTAGATGCCGGTCGAATGCATGTCGTCGAACACGAGCCGCACCGCGTAATTGCCGATCGGATTCACCTCGAGAATGGCGACATCCTTCTTGCCCGCGACGGTCTTGCGCTCGTCCGGAGAATGGCCCTGTACCTCGGCGCTCGGGCTCTTGACGCGCAGATATTCGGCGCTCAGGTCGAAGGTCTCGCCGTTGTCGAAGGCGATGGTCAGCGTCTTGCGGTCCTTGTGCAACCGCAACTGTGTCGGCCAAGGCGCTGCATCGGTCATTTCGATCTCCTCGCTCGAGGGCAGATCGACGTGAAAGTAGATCACGCAGAGCCCGCGCGATAGCTCGCGCCGCGATTGAGGCCGATATGGGGGCGCCCCAACGGCGAAGCATCTGCGCCGCAACGGCGCTGCCCGGGCTAAAGCGTCGCATTCGGGAAAGTGCAAGCGGCTTTCCCATCACCGCATCTTCTGCTTACATGGCAACAAAATAGCCGGACGGCCATGCGGGATTGGAGGCCGGCCGTCGCAAACGAACTCGGAGGGGCGGCGGTCATATGCGAATTCGACCTGGCGGGATGCACGCTTTCATTCCGATGTTTTGATCTGGCCCTGCAAGGCCGAATGCGGGGTCGAACGCGCCGGTGCGCGACGGATGCGTCGCGGGCGCGCGCGTGACGAATCTCGCGGAGGGCGCAAGCGATGGACATGATCGGGGGGGAGCTCGGCTTCATGGCCGCCTCCGCGGGCAAGGCCTTCCTGACGCTGATGGAACCCCACCGGCTGATGTTTCTGGGGCTCGGCTGCATCATGGGGCTCGTGCTCGGGATTATTCCCGGTATCGGCGGCCTCACCGGAACGGCGATGCTGCTGCCGTTCACGTTCAACATGGATCCTTATTCGGCGTTCGCGCTGCTGCTCGGCCTGGGCGCGACGACCGCGACCGGCGACCCTATCCCCGCGATCCTGTTCGGCGTGCCCGGAGGTGCCGCCTCGGCGGCAACGGTGCTCGACGGGTTCCCGATGGCAAAGAAGGGCGAGGCGGGACGCGCGCTCAGCGCCGCCTACATGTCCTCGCTCATGGGCGGCGTCTTCGGTGCGCTGCTGATGGCCATTAGCATTCCGATTTTGCGCCCGGTGATGCTGTTCATCGGTTCACCGGAGCTCTTGGCCTTTTCCGTGCTCGGCATTTCCATGGTTGCGGTGCTGTCCGGCAATGCGCCGCTGCGCGGAATCACGGCCGGTTGCCTCGGCGTCATGATCGCGATGATCGGAACGGATCCGCAAACGGGCACGCTGCGCTGGACCTTCGACAGCCTTTACCTTTGGGATGGCTTGCCGCTCACGCCGCTGCTGCTCGGCGTCTTTGCACTGCCGGAATTGTGCGACCTTTTGATCGCTCGGGTCGCGATCTCAGCCGACACCGGAACCGCCAACATCTACAAGGGCCAGTGGCAGGGCGTGAAGGATTGCTTCAAGCATTGGTGGCTCATCATGCGATGCTCGTGGATCGGAGGCGGCATCGGCTCTATCCCCGGCATCAGCGCGTCGGTCGTCGACTGGCTCGCCTACGGTCATGCGCTCAAGACCGAAAAAGGCGCCAGCGCGACATTCGGCAAGGGCGACGTGCGGGGCGTGATCGCCTCGGAGAGCTCCAACAACGCCAAGGAGGGCGGCGCGCTGGTTCCGACCGTCGCCTTCGGCGTCCCCGGCAGCGCCACCATGGCGATCCTGCTCGGCGCGTTCCTGATCCACGGCCTGGTGCCGGGCCCCGACATGTTGACCAAGAATCTCAGCATCACCTATGCCATGGTGTGGTCGGTGGCGTTGGCCAACATTTTGGGCGCGGGTCTGTGCTACGCCTTCAGCCCGCAATTCGCCAAGCTCGCGACGCTGCGCTACACGCTCATCCTGCCGGCCGTGCTCGGCATCATTTACATCGGGGCGTTCGAGGCCACCCGCCAATGGGGCGATCTCTTCACCTTGCTGTTTTTTGGGCTCGTCGGCTGGCTCATGAAGCAGTTCAAATGGCCGCGGCCGCCGCTCATTCTCGGCGTCGTGCTGGGCGACACCATCGAGCGTTATCTGTTCATATCGATCGAGCGCTACGGGCTGAGCTGGATGCTTCGTCCGATCGTGGTGCTGCTGTTCGCGCTCGCCATCCTCGGCCTGGTGCGGCCGTTCCTGCAGGACATCCGCAGCCAAGGCGGCGTGCGCAGCATGCTGATGAGTTTCCAGCGGCCCACATTTCATCCCTCCCAGCTGTTCACGATGTTCATGATCGCGCTCATCGGCGCGGCGGTGGTCGCGGCATTGCGCTGGGATTTCAGCGCCAAGATCGTGCCGCTGGTCGTGGGCACGCTGGCCCTGTGTGCGGCGGCGCTCAGCCTGTTCAACGAGATGTGCCGCAAGCCGGCCGCAGCCGCCGCCGAAGGCCTCGCCGAACATGCCCAGCATGAGGTGGGGGAGAAGATCCACATGGATCTAACCTCCGACACCGGCCATCTGCCCGTGCGCGAAATCGTGATGCGGGCGGCTTTGTTCTTCGGCTATCTCATCGGCTTCATGGCGATGATGGCCGTCATCGGGCTCATTCCGACGGTGGGCGTGTTCGTCGTGTTCTTCATGCGATACGAGGCGCGCGAGCGCTGGCCGCTGGTCATCCCTTATGCCCTTGTGCTCGTCGTCTTCATCTGGTTCGCCTTCGACTACTTCATGGCCGTGCCCTGGCCGCCCACCTTGATGGGCCAATGGTTCCCGACGCTGAAGGCGATCCCGTCGGTGTAACGGATTGCATAAATAGAGCCGCGGCGCGGGCCTTTGACCCGATGGCGGCGAGGTCCTAAGAAAGGCGCATGCAGGGGCAGGAACGGAATGTGCCGGTTACGGAGACCACAGCCGCCACTGAGAGCTTATTCCGTTCGGCCGTCAGCACGCTTACGGCGAAATCGCTTGCCATCATAGGCGCGTCCGAGCGCGCCCGCTGGCCGAGCGAGATTTTCAAGAACCTGCGCGAGTTCGGCTATCCCGGGCGCATCGTGCTCGTCAATCCGCGACAGAAGGAAGTCTACGGCCAACGCTGCTTTCCGTCCCTGCACGATCTGCCCGAGCCGGTCGAGCATGCGCTCGTCATCGTGCCGGCGGCCGCGGTCGCCGGCGTACTTACCGCAGCCGAGGAAACCGGCGTCGGCTCCGCCACCGTCTACGCCTCGATGTTGGGCGACGGCGACGAGCCTGAATCGAAGGCGCGCGGCGCGTGGCTCAAGGATTTCACCGCAACGAGCCGCCTACGCGTGGCGGGACCGAACTGCATGGGCGCCTATTCCTATCGCGAGCGTCTCTTCGGCTACCCCAACGCCGATTTATGCCGGCTTGCGCCTGGTCCGGTCGCCTGCATCTTCCAGTCCGGCGGCCTGATCCAGTTCTGGATGAAGGCCGCAGCCGAGCGGGGGCTGCGCTACTCCTATTGCATCACGTCGGGCAACGAGCCCGACCTCGGGCTTGCCGACTATCTCAACTTCGTCATCGACGATCCGCACACGCGCCAGATCGTGCTGTTCGTCGAAGGCATCCGCCGGCCGCAGGCCTTCATGCATGCCGCCGGCCGCGCGCTCGCCATCGGCAAGCCCATCCTCGCCATCAAGACCGGCGTCACCGCGAAGTCGCGCGCCGCCTCGCAATCCCACACCGGCGCCATCGCTGGCGACTACGCCGCCTATCTCGCCATGTGCGAGCGCTACGGCATCGTCAATCACCGCTCGCTCGACGATCTGGTCGAAACCGCGCTCGCTTTCGAAGGCGGACGGTTGCCGAAAGGGCCGCGCATCGCCTTCGTCACCACCTCGGGAGCAACGGTCGACCTCCTCTACGACTACGCCGCGGCCGAGGGCGCGGCCATGCCCGACTTCACCGACGAGACCAAGGCGGCGCTGCTCCCCATGATGCAGGAAGGGATCGCGCCGAAAAACCCGCTCGACGTCGGCATTCCCTCGACGCTGGAAGTCGCGGCCAAGATCTGCGAGACCGCGGCGGGCGATCCCAATATCGACATGGTTGCCTGGGCCTCGCCCATGCCGCGCAAGGACGAGACGTGGGGCGACGTCGCCCCGCTGCAGCAACTGCTGACTAAGACCGATAAACCGGTGGTGGCCTTCGGCCGCGTGATCCAGCAGCTGGGCGACGATCACCTCGCCGCGCAGCAAGCCACCGGATTCCCGTTCCTGCAGGGTATCGAACCGACGATCCGGGCGCTCGCGGGCTTGTGGTTTCACGGCGCGCGCCGCGGCCGCGCGCCGCCGACGCCGCTTCCTGCGCCGCCCAGCGCTCTCTCGCCGGCAACGCTCGAGGCGACGCTTGCGCGCTACGGCATCGCGCTGCCCAAGAACAGCGCCGTCACAAATGCCGCTGAAGCGGTGAGCGCGGCCGAGCGCATCGGCTATCCGGTCGCGCTGAAGATTCGCTCGCCCGACATTTTGCACAAGACCGAGGTCGGCGGCGTGGCCCTCGACCTGCAAAATCGCGACGCGGTGCAGGCGGCGGCCGAGGCGCTCGCCGCCTGCGCCCGCGCCGCACAACCCTCCGCGCGCATCGACGGCTTCCTCGTGCAGGAGATGGTGTCGGGCATCGAAGCCATCGTCGGCGCGCGCGACGATCCGCTCTACGGACCGCTGCTCCTCGTCGGCTCGGGCGGCGTGCTGGTCGAGCTCGCCGCGGACGCAGCGTTGCGCCTGCTTCCGGTGACCGCTCACGAGGTGAGCACGATGGTCGACGGTTTGAAGTTGGCGCAGCGTTTGTCCGGCTTTCGCGGACAACCCGCCGCCGATCGCGCGGCGTTCGAAGCCGCCGTTCTCGCGCTCGCGCGTTTCTTTCTCGACCATCGCGCAAGAATAAAGGACGTCGAAATCAATCCGCTGATGGTGCGGGCCAACAATCAAAGTCCTGCCCACGATCCGCAGTCGAAGGTACAGAAGCCGGCCGCAGCCGATTCAGGCGTGGTCGCGGTCGACGTGCGGGTGTTGTGGCGGGAGGACGGTGAGGGATCATAAAGGCAATGGATTTCGAATTGCCGGAAGAGCTGCGAATCCTCAAAGCCACCCTGCGGCACTTCGTCGACAATGAGCTGATCCCGATCGAGCGGGAGACCACCAACGGCGAACAAATCGAGCCGCAATATCTCGAGCGCTTCGAGCGGCGGTTGAGGTCATAATCCAGCGAGTTTGGTCAGTGCAGCGATCCTCTGTCGCGTCCGTGTTTCCTGGCTGCCCGCTTTCGGTGGAACGACACCCGCGCAAATCGTAATCGGTAGTCCGGCATGAGCAGCGCGCGTTACCGGCTCGGCGTGGATGTGGGCGGCACCCACACCGATCTCGTGCTGCTCGACACCACGACGGGGGAACTCTCGGTCGAGAAGGTCGCGAGCACGCCGAAAAATCCCGCGCTGGGCGTGCTCGAGGGGCTCGCGAGATTCATTGCCGAGGCCATCCCGCCCGCTCACATCGGTTTTTTCGCTCACGGCACCACCATCACCACCAATGCGCTGCTGGAGATGCGCGGCGCCAAGGTCGGATTGCTCATTACGCAGGGCTACCGCGCGGTGCAGGAAATTCAGAACCAAGCGCGCGACGGCAACTTGTTCGATTATTTCTATGCGAAGCCGGCGGCCATCGCGCCGCAGCGCCTCACCAAGGAAATTCCCGAGCGCTGCGACTACGCCGGACGCGTACTCCGCCCGCTCGACAAGGACGCCGTTCGCCGCGCCGCGCGCGAGCTCAAGGACGCCGGCGTCGAGTCGATCGCCGTCTGCTACCTCTTTTCGTTCATGAGTCCGGTGCACGAGCAGGAAACGCAGGCGCTGGTCCAGGAGGAATGTCCCGCCGTCCACGTCTCGCTGTCGAGCGAGGTTTTGCCGCGCATTCGCGAGTGGCCGCGGCTCTCGACTACCCTGCTCAACGCCTACCTCGAGCCGGTGATGGTGCGCTACATCGGCCATCTTAACGAAGGATTGGATGTGGCCGGCCTGCGCACGCAGCAACGCTTTCTGATGCAATCGAACGGCGGCGTCATGCCGTTTTCGGCGGCGATCGCGGGCGGCCGCACCGTGCATACGCTGTTCTCCGGCCCGGCCGCGGGCGCGCAAGCGAGCGCCCATCTCGCGCGCGAGGATGCGCGGCGCGGCCTCGTCACGCTCGACATGGGCGGCACCAGCGCCGACATCGCCTTCATCGAAGGCGGCGCCCCGCTCGAAGTCACCGAGGGCGTGATCGCACGCCGGCAGGTCGACGTGCCCGCGCTCGATATGACCACGATCTCCGCTGGCGGCGGCTCGATCGCCTGGATCGACGGCGGCGGCTTCCTCAATGTCGGGCCGCAGAGCGCCGGCGCCGATCCCGGCCCGGCCTGCTATGGACGCGGCGGGCTGCGGCCGACGGTCACCGACGCCGACCTCGTGTGCGGCTATCTCAACCCGGACTATTTCCTCGGCGGCGCGCAGAAGCTTAGCGTGGCGGCGTCGCGCGCAGCGCTCAAGGCATACATCGGCGATCCCTTGCAGATGGACGTGACGGCGGCCGCCGCCGGCATCCAGCGCATTGTCGACATGCGCATGGCGGACGAGGTGCGCGTATTTGCGGCCAAGCGCGGCGTCGATCTCTCCGCCTTCACGCTGTTGCCGTTCGGCGGTGCCGGCGCCGTGCACGCCGCCGCGGTCGCCGAGGAGCTCGGCATGCGGCGGATTCTGGTGCCGCCGCGCCCTGGCGCGTTCTCGGCGTTGGGCCTGCTCTGCACCGACGTGGTGCACGACTACATCCGCTCCGAGCTGCGCACCCTCGCCAGCGTCACCGCCGACCATGCCGAAGACATTTTCCGGCAATTGGAAGGCACGGCCCGCGCCGAGCTCGCCGCCGAAGGCATGAATCCCGCCGATGCTCGCTTCGCGCGCGAGCTTGACCTGCGCTACACCGGCCAGGGCTACGAATTGCGCACGCCGCTCGAGGGATTGTTCGAGTGTCGGCTGACGGCGGCGACGCTGCGCGCGGCGCGCGACAAGTTCGACGATCGGCACGCCCAGATCCACGGCCATGCCGCCAAGGAGCGGCCGGTGGAAGTGGTGAGCTATCGCCTGCGCGTGCGCGTGGCCGTGCCCAAATACGAGCCGCGCGCGGCGGCGCCGTCGCCATCGCCGCGGCCGGCCGCCGCCGCGGTCAAGGGCCAACGCATGATTTCGCTCAACGGAACGACGATGCAGGCGACGCTTTACGAGCGCGCGCGTCTCGACATCGGCGCGACAGTCGAGGGCGCGGCCATCGTCGAGCAGTTCGACGCCACCACCCTCATCCCGCCCGCCTGGAGCGGACGGGTCGACGGCTACGGCAACCTGATCCTGGCGAGGGCGTGAGCATGGACGCCATCACCATCCAGATCCTGCGCAACAAGGTCGCGAGCCTGGTCGATGAAATGCACTACCATTTCTACCGCTCCGGCTACTCGACCATCATCCGCGAGTCGCGCGACTTCAGCTGCGTGATCCTCGACCGCGAGGGGCGCCTGATCGTGGCGCCGCCGATATTCTTCCACGCGCCGGTCTACCGCCATCTCGTCGGCCGCATCCTCAAGCTCTATGACGGCACCGACGCGATCAAGGACGGCGACGTCTTCGTCTCCAATCATCCCTACGAGGGCGGCCTTCCCCACGTCTCCGACATGGCCTTCGTCGCGCCGGTGTTCGCGGCCGGCGGGATCATCGCGTTTGCGGGTTCGATCGCGCACAAGGCGGACGTGGGCGGCGCGGTCGCGGGCTCGACCTCGGCCGATGCCACCGAAATGTTCCACGAGGGGCTGCTGGTGCCGCCGATCAAAATCGTGGACGCGGGCGTCGCGCAGACCGATGTCGAACGCATCATCCTCACCAACAGCCGTCAGCCGGCGCTCGTGCGCGGCGACATCCACGCCCAGATCGCAGTGACGCAAATGGGCGCGCAGCGCGTCAAGCAATTGTGCGAACGTTTCGGCGCGGGCACGGTCGGCGATGCCTTCGCGGCCATCCTCAAGGGTGCGGCGGACGAATTGCGCGCGGCCATCACCAAATTGCCGGAGGGAGAGTCTTCGGCCGAAGGGCTGCTCGACAGCGACGGCGTCGTGATCGACGAGCCGGTGAAGCTTGCCGTCACCGTCGCCATCAAGGACGGGATTGCGAGCTTCGACTTCTCCAACAGCGCTCCGCAGGCCCGAGGTCCGGTCAATCTGCGACCCTCCATGGTCGAGGCTTGCGTGTTCTACTCGCTCATCGGCTGCCTGGGCCCGAACCTGCATTTCAACGACGGCATGCGCGAGGCGGTGCGGCTCACATACGCGCCGCGCACGATCACCAATGCCGAGCCGCCGGCCCCCGTCTCCAACTATCAGATGGTCAACCTCAAGCTGGTGGACGTCATTCTCGAGGCGCTCGCCCATTTTCATCCCGCGCGCGCCGTCGCCAACGCTGGCTCATCGAGCGCGCTGACCATCGCCTGGACCAAGGGCCGTCCCGGACAATCCACCATGCAATACGAGATCATGGGCTCGGCCTATGGCGGCGGCATGGGACACGACGGCGCCTCCGCCACGGCGACGCATCTGAGCAACCTGCACATCACCCCGATCGAAATTCTCGAATCCGAGTTTCCCTGCCGCATCACCCGCTTCGAGCTCGTCCCCGATTCGGGCGGCGCCGGGGAATGGCGCGGCGGCTTGAGCCTGCTGCGCGAGTACGAGCTTTTGGAAAATGCGACCATCATTCGCCGCTACGATAAGAGCCGCTTCCCGCCGCGCGGCATCGCGGGCGGCAAGGCGGGGCGCGGGGCGCGCTTCGTCATCAGGCTCGCCACCGCGCAGGAATACACGACGCCGTCCTCGGGCCGCTACGAGATGCAAGCGGGCGAGCGCTTCCTGTTGCAAAGCGCGGGCGGCGGCGGCTGCGGCGATCCGCGCCGCCGCAATCGCGCCGCGCTTGCCCGTGATATGGCCGAGGGATATGTCTCGGCCGACGCGGCGAAGAAGGACTATGGCGGTTAGCGGCTGTCCTTATCCTGAGCAGCGCCTGAACCAGAGGTTTCCAGCATGGCCTTTTCCAGCTGGCGCGGCGTCGTGGGCATGATCAATCCGACCCTGCGGCCGGGCGTGACCGAGGAAGTCATCCGCCTGCTGCCCGAAGGCATCGGACTCATCCCGTTGTTTCTCAATATCCGCCGCGGCACCGAGGACGAGTTCGCGGCCATGATGCCGGCCTACGAGGAGCTCGTCGCGGTGCTGGCCGAGTGCGGATGCGACCTCATTCATCCCCACGGCGCGCCGCCGTTCATGGTGCAGGGCCGCAAGCGCGAAGCCGAGATCGTCAGGGCATGGGAGAAGAAATACAGGACGCCGATCATGAGCGTCGCGCAGAACCACGTGAACGCGCTCAAGACGCTCAACGCCAAGACGATCCTCGGCGCCACCTATTTCCCGCCCAAGCTCAACGCCATCTTCGCCAAATATTTCCGTGACGCCGGCTTCACCGTGCGCGGCATGGCTGGGATCGATGTGCCGTTCGACAAGGTGCAGGAGCTGTCGAGTCACCAGGTCTACGCCCACATCAAGCGCAATTTCCTCAAGGCGAAAGGCGCCGACGCGATCTACATGCTCGGCTCCGGCTGGCGCACGCTCGACATCATCGAAACCCTGGAGCAGGACCTGCAGGTGCCGGTGGTGCACCCTGTGACGGCCCGCGTGTGGGAAATTCAAAAGCGGCTGCACGTGCGCGAGCCGCGATCGGGCTTCGGCCATCTGCTCGCGGCGCTGCCGTAGCGGGACGACCAT
The DNA here is from genome assembly GCA_019237215.1 of Hyphomicrobiales bacterium. Lineage (GTDB taxonomy): Bacteria > Pseudomonadota > Alphaproteobacteria > Rhizobiales > Xanthobacteraceae > VAZQ01. The sequence continues at coordinate 15,779 of JAFAHL010000290.1, forward strand.
GTCCGCAAGCCCGCGCGCGACGCTCCTCCTTCTCGTCTGCAGCCTGTGCTGGGGGCCGTCGATCGCGCAGCAAGCGGGGGCGCAATCGGTCGAGTCCTTCTACAAGGGCCGCACCGTGACAATGCTGGTGGGCGCGTCGCCGGGGGGCATCA
>JAFAHL010000452.1 GCA_019237215.1 Hyphomicrobiales bacterium
GAGCGAGACCGAACTGGCGTCCTGGCGCGCCGCGCTTACCGCGGCGCTTGGCCTGAACGGCGGGCTCATGGTGACATTGCTGCCCGAGTTCGAACATATCATCGGCCCACAGCCGCCGGTCGCGGAGCTGTCACCGCGCGACGAGCAGCGCCGGTTCCAGCTGGTGTTCCGGCGCCTGCTCGGTGTCTTCGCCCGACCCGAGCATCCGCTGGCGCTGTTCCTGGACGACCTGCAATGGCTGGATGCAGCGACACTCAATCTCCTCGAGGACCTACTGACGCAACCGGATCTGCAACACCTTCTTCTTATCGGCGCTTATCGGGATGATGAGGTCACGCCTACGCATCCTCTAATCCGGCGGCTGGCGGCGATTCGCCAAGCCGGCGGACGGGTGCAGGTGATCGCGCTAAAGCCGCTTGGGCTCGAGGACGTGAACCGGATAGTTGCCGGTGCCCTGCACTGCGGCAGCGCTCGCCCCCTGGCCCGGCTTGTGCATGAGAAGACCGCCGGCAATCCGTTGTTCGCCATCCAGTTTGTGACCACACTGGCCGAGGAAGGACTGCTCACGTTCAACCGTGACCGCTGGATTTGGGACCTTAAGCTGATACGCGCCAAAGGCTACACCCACAACGTCGTGGATCTCCTGTTGAACAAGCTGCGCCGCCTGCCCGCTACGACACAAGCCGTCCTGAAGCGGCTGGCCTGTCTGGGCAACAGCGCGCCGAGCGCTACCCTGGCCCTCGTCCAAAGCAGGAGCGAGGATACCTTGCACTCGACGCTTTCGGCGGCGATAAGAGGCGGGCTCCTGTTCCGACAAGAAGGGGCCTACAAGTTTCTGCATGACCGCGTGCGAGAGGCGGCCTATGCGCTGATCCCGGACAGCGAGCGCGCTGCCGAGCACCTCGCCATCGGCCGGCGACTCGCCGCACGCACCCTACCGGGCGCGGTCGAGGAAAACATTTTCGAGATCGTCGGCCAGCTCGACCAGGGGGCTGCACTTATCAGTTCGGCCAAGGAGCGCGAGTGGCTCGCCGAATTGAACCTTATTGCGGGCAGGCGCGCCAAGTCCTCGACTGCCTATTCCTCAGCGCTGACTTACCTCACCGCGGGTGCGGGCCTGCTACCTGAAGACGTGTGGGAGCGCCGTCATGATCTCGCCTTCGCGTTCGAGCTGCTTCGGGCTGAATGCGAGTTCCTCACCGGCGCGGTGGCGGAAGCAGAAGCGGGCCTCGCCGAGCTGGCAGATCGCGCCGCAACCCCCTCTGAGCTCGCAATGCTCGCCCGCCTTCGGGTTGACCTTTTCATGACTCTCGGCCGAAGCGATCGCGCCGTCGCGGTCGGCCTCGAGTGCTTGCGTCGGTTCAACGTTAACTGGTCAGCGCATCCGACGAAGAAGGAAGTCGAGGATGAGTACGAGCGGCTTTGGCGGCAGCTCGGAGATCGGCAGATCGAGGCACTGCTCGACCTGCCCCGCATGGCGGATCCGGTCGCATGCGCGACTATGGACGTTGTTGCCTCCCTCGTGACACCGGCGCTATGGACCGACGCGAATCTTCGCCGGCTCCTCATCGGCCGCATGGGGAACCTCAGCCTGGAGTACGGCAATAGCGACACTTCGGGCTACGCCTACACGGCCGTGGGGAACGTGCTGGGGCTTTACTTCGAGGATTACAAAGCGGGATTCCGCTTTGGCCAGCTCGGGTTGGACTTTGTCGAGCAGCCGGGAATGGACCGCTGGAAGTCCCGGGTCTATCTGGCCTTCGGCAATCTCGCAAAACCGCCGGTGCGGCATGCTCGCACGGACCGCCCCCTCGCGAGGTATGCTTTCGAAACCGCGCAACAGGTCGGCGACCTCACCTATGCTGCGATCAGCTGCAACAACCTCCTCACGCAGCTTCTCGCGAGTGGTGCCCCGCTCGCGGAGGTGCATCGGGAGGCCAAGGCGGGACTGGACTTTGCCCGCCGGGCCGGTTTCGGTGTCGTCGTCAGTCTGATCACCGCGCAGCTTGGATTGATCCGGACACTTCGAGGCTTTACGCCCGTCTTCGGCTGCTTTAACGACGACAGCTTCGAGGAGGAGCAGTTCGAGCAACAGCTGGCGGCTGAGCCAAGCCTTGGGACAGCTCCCTGGATGTACTGGATTCGCAAGCTGCAGGCGCGCGTTCTCGCCAACGACCACGTCGCCGCCGTCGGCGCGGCCACTAAAGCAGAACGCCTGCTCTGGATGTCGCCGGTCATTTTCGAACGGGCAGACTACCACTTTTACGCTGCGCTCGCACTGGTGGCGCTCTGCGATGCGGCATCTGATGCCGAAAGAGCCCGATGCCAGGAACGCCTAGCCACCCATCACCGCCAGCTCCAGGCCTGGGGCGAACACTGCCCGGAAAATTTTGTGAGCTGCGCCGCCCTGGTTGGCGCGGAGATTGCACGCCTGGAGGGCGGCGAACTCGATGCCGAGCACCTGTACGAACAAGCTATCCGTTCGGCTCGTAGCAACGGGCTCCTCCACATCGAGGCGGTAGCCTATGAGCGCGCTTCCGCATTCTACCGAGCGCGTCGGTTGCACGAGATTGCCGCGCTCTACTTGC
>JAFAHL010000531.1 GCA_019237215.1 Hyphomicrobiales bacterium
AGCCCGGCCGAGCGCGCGATCGCGCTGTGCAACGGCGGCCTGATGGCGTTTGCCGGTCCGACCGCGCTCGCGATCCTCGAGCGAATTGGCAACGACAATCGTAAAGGGGAATACTATCTCACCGATGCCGTCGCCATCGCCCGAGCGATGGGGGGAAAGGCTGTCGTGATCGAGACCGAGGAGGAGGACGTGCGCGGAATCAACACCAACGCGCAGCTCGCCGAGACCGCGGCGGTACTGCAGCAGCGCCTACGCAACGCGGCAATGGATGCGGGCGTGACCCTGATCGCGCCCGAGACGGTGTTTCTGTCGTCGGATACCAAGTTCGGTCGCGAGGTCGTGGTGGAGCCTTTCGTGGTGTTCGGACCCGGCGTCACGGTTGAAGACAACGCCGTGATCCGCTCCTTCTCGCATCTCGACCGCGCCCACGTGGGCAAAGGCGCGTTGGTCGGCCCTTATGCGCGGCTGCGCCCCGGCGCGCGCCTGCAGGACGACGTTCACGTCGGTAATTTCGTCGAGGTCAAGGAGGCGGTGATCGAGACCGGTGCCAAGGCCAACCACTTAAGCTATATCGGCGATGCAACCGTCGGCGCGGGCGCCAATGTCGGCGCCGGCACCATCACCTGCAACTACGACGGCGTTGCAAAGCACCGCACCGAGATCGGCAAGAACGCGTTCATCGGTTCGAATTCGGCGCTGGTCGCACCGGTGAAGATCGGAGACGGCGCTTATGTCGGCTCGGGCTCGGTCATCACTCAGGACGTCCCCGCGGATGCGCTTGCGCTCGGGCGCGGGCGGCAGGCGATCAAGGAGGGCTGGGCGCGGCGGCTGCGCGAACGCGTATTGCCGAGCAAGAAGCGCACGCCGGCAAAGTAGATGTCGACGAGCGCGTTAGCCTTAATTGTCACAACTTGAAAGCTATCTTGATTTCGTTTTTGACGTTCACGGCCAAGACATGCCCGTCGAGGTATGGTGCCGTGGCATCGGCTTAGGAGGCCGCCGCTCGTATGTGTGGAATTGTAGGCATTCTCGGACGCGAGCCGGTTGCGGGCTTGCTTGTCGATGCGCTCAAGCGGCTCGAATACCGGGGCTACGACTCCGCCGGCGTGGCCACGCTGGAGAGCGGACAGCTCGCCCGCCGGCGGGCCGAGGGCAAGCTGCGCAACCTCGAAGCCCGGCTTGCGCGTGAGCCGCTCGTCGGCACGACCGGCATCGGCCACACCCGCTGGGCGACCCACGGCCGCCCGACTGAAAGCAATGCGCACCCTCATGCCACCGAGCGCCTTGCCGTTGTTCACAATGGCATCATCGAGAATTTCCGCGAGTTGCGCGAGGAGCTGGAAAAGACGGGCGCGAAGTTCGGCTCGGACACCGACACGGAGGTGGTCGCCCATCTCGTGACGCGGGAGATGAAGAACGGCCGCTCGCCCGCCGACGCGGTGGCGGCTGCGCTGCCGCGGCTGCGGGGCGCATTCGCGCTCGCCTTCTTGTTCGCGGGAGAAGACGATCTCCTCGTTGGCGCCCGCAAGGGTTCGCCGCTCGCGATCGGCTATGGCGACGGTGAAATGTATCTCGGCTCCGACGCTATTGCGCTCGCTCCCTTTACCGATGCGATCTCGTATCTCGAGGATGGCGACTCGGCCGTACTTACGCGCAAGGGCGTCGAAATTCACGACGCCAAGGGCGGCAAAGTCGAACGTGCCGTGCTCAGATCGTCGGCCTCGGCTTTCCTCGTCGACAAGGGCAATTATCGCCACTTCATGGCCAAGGAGATTCACGAGCAGCCGGAGGTCGTCGGCCACACGCTCGCGCATTATCTCGATATGGCGGCCGAGCGCGTGCGGCTGCCGGCTGAGCTGCCGTTCGACTTTCGCGCGCTCGAGCGCGTCGCGATGTCGGCTTGCGGCACGGCCTATTACGCCGGACTGGTGGCAAAATACTGGTTCGAGCGCTTTGCGCGCCTGCCGGTCGAGATCGACGTCGCCTCCGAGTTCCGCTATCGCGACGCGCCCCTGTCGGCAGGCGGACTGTCGATTTTCGTGTCGCAGTCGGGTGAGACCGCCGACACGCTCGCGACGCTGCGCTACGCCAAAGAGCGCAAACAGCATGCGCTCGCGGTGGTGAATGTCGCCACCTCGACGATCGCGCGCGAAAGCGACGCGGTGATGCCGACGCTCGCCGGCCCCGAGATCGGCGTCGCGTCGACCAAGGCCTTCACGTGCCAGCTTGCGGTACTCGCCTGTCTTGCGCTGGCGGCCGGCCGCGCCCGCGGAGTGCTGTCCGAGGAGGAGGAGCGAGAGATAGTGCGCGCGCTGATCGAGACCCCGCGCCTGATGGCGGAGGCGCTCGCGCTCGAGCCGCAGATCGAGCACTTCGCGCGCGATCTCGCCAAGAGCCGCAACGTCCTCTATCTCGGGCGGGGCACCAGCTTTCCGCTCGCGCTGGAGGGTGCGCTCAAGCTCAAGGAAATCTCCTACATTCACGCCGAAGGCTACGCCGCGGGCGAGCTCAAGCATGGGCCTATTGCGCTCATCGACGAAAGCATGCCGGTGATCATCATCGCGCCCCACGACCGCGTGTTCGAGAAGACCATGTCCAACATGCAGGAGGTTGCAGCGCGTCAGGGCAAGATCATTCTGATCACCGATCCCCAGGGCGCCCACGACGTGCACATGGACTCGCTCTCCAAGCTCACGCTCCCGGCCGTCCCCGCCACCGTGACGCCACTCGTCTATGCCATCCCGGTGCAGCTGATCGCCTACCATACGGCGGTCGTGATGGGCACCGACGTCGACCAGCCGCGCAACCTCGCCAAGTCGGTGACGGTGGAGTAATTAGGCCGCGACTTTCGCGCATATCGCCGTGAGGTGCGCGGGGAGATAATCTCATTCGGGTGGACTTGATGTCGAAAAGATCGTTGCCGCATGAACCAGTTTGACCGCGATCCCGGGATCGTGCCGGAGGCACCAGCCGCCGGCGTGCCGCCCGCATCCGCCAGGCCGGCGCCATTTCATCACGGCCTCGTTAGCCGCCTGCGCAATTATTTTCTGACCGGGCTGATCCTGGTCGCTCCGGCCTACATCACCATCAGCCTCACCTGGTGGTTCATCAACTGGGTCGATGATCTGGTGCGACCGTTCATTCCGATCGCCTACCGGCCCGAGACCTATCTGCCCGTGAAGATTCCCGGCCTCGGCCTCATCATCGTATTCATCACGCTCACGCTGCTCGGTTTCCTCACGGCCAATTTCGTCGGCCGCAAGCTGGTCGAGGTCGGCGAGAACATTCTCAACCGCATGCCGGTCGTGCGGCCGATCTACAACAGCCTGAAACAGATCTTCCAGACGCTGTTTGCAAAAGGCGGCTCGAGCTTTCGGCGTGTCGGTCTGGTCGAGTTTCCCTCGCCTGGCATGTGGTCGTTGGTTTTCCTGTCGAACTCCGCGAGCGCCGACATCGCGGCGCACTTGCCCGACACCGAGCACGTCGCGGCATTCATGCCCTGCACGCCCAATCCGACGACCGGTTTCTTCTTTTACGTGGCTCGCCGCGACATCATCGATCTCGACATCACGGTCGAGTCGGCGATGACACTGCTGATGTCGGCTGGAATGGTGCAGCCCGGCGACCAGCAGAAGAAGCTCGCCGCGCTGGCCGAGGCTGCGCGGGTCGCACGCGCGACGCCGCCGACCCGTACCGCCGCGCCGGCGAGATGAATCCTCTGCGTCGTGGGTGCCGCAACGTCCGGGTCGTCAGCCCGCCCGGATAAGCCGGATCGCCTCGTCGCGCTCGAATAGATAAAGCAGATGGCGCAGCGCTTGCCCGCGCGCGGACGCGAGCGTGGGATCGCGCGCCAGCATCAGCGCGGCGTCGTCACGCGCGGCGCCGATCAGCTTGCCGTGGGTCTCGATGCGGGCGACACGGAAGCCTGGCATACCGGATTGCCGCGTGCCGAGAACGTCGCCTTCCCCGCGCAGCCTGAGATCTTCCTCGGCGATGCGAAA
>JAFAHL010000572.1 GCA_019237215.1 Hyphomicrobiales bacterium
GGAGGCCGAGGGGAATGCGAGCCAGCAAAGCACGCGCCGGGCGCAGGACCGGGAAAGTGTGTCACAGGCGCTGGAGCGCATACGGCAAGTCGCAAGGCAACGGAAGAAGGAACGGTTCACCTCGCTCTTCCACCATATCAGCGTCGAACTACTCCGGGTGGCATTCTTCGCCCTCAAGCGAGATGCCGCACCGGGTGTGGATGGGCTGACATGGCGGGACTACGAGGCGGACCTCGATCGCAAGATCGAGGACCTGCACGCCCGGGTCCATCGGGGAGCATATCGGGCTCTGCCGTCTCGGCGACACTACATACCGAAGGCTGATGGTCAGCAGCGCCCGCTCGCAATTGCCGCACTCGAAGACAAGATCGTCCAGAAGGCGGCATGCGCGGTGCTGAACGCGATCTACGAGGAAGACTTCCTCGGCTTCTCGTACGGGTTCCGGCCCAAGCGCAGCCAGCACGATGCGCTGGACGCACTCATCACCGGAATCCACTGCACAAAGGTGAACTATATCTTTGATGCGGACCTCCGAAGCTTCTTGGATCCTGCCTCATACTACCCCCTGGTTCATGAAGCTCATGCGAACAGCTCGCCTTGCCGGGCTATCACCTTGATGCGGAGTCCTTTTTGGCGGCCGCGCGTAACGTGGACGGCTTCGAGCTCGCCACGCTTGACACGCTGCAACACCGTTTGTCGTGAGACGCCGAGGGCGCGGATCGTCTCGCGCATCGGCAGGAAGCCTGCGGCGGCCTCGGCGTTGAAGCGTGCCTTCAGCTCGTCGGTGAGGCGGATGCGCCAGGGCGCACCGGGTGTGATCTGCTCGCCGGCGATGAAGCCGTCGTTCAGCAGGCGATGGATTGTCGACGGCGCGACGCCAAGCGCGAAGGCAGCGCGCTTGATGGTCACGAGCTCGCCTTCGGCAGCGTCGGCCTTCGGCACGAAGCATGGGATCTTCCAGTAGGTACGCAGGTGGGCTACGCGGTTGCCCTCGAAGCGGTGGCCTTTTGCAGTTCTGCGACCCTGCCTATTGAGGATGCCGGCGATCACGGCGTCAGGGTAGTGCCCGGCCAGTCGGCGCACGAGCGCGACCGTCTCCTCAGCCGTGCGCACTGTGGCTTGGCGTTTGCGCGGCAGCGCCAAGTCGATCTCAGTCAGTGCACCGCCTTTCCAGCGCAACGTGAGATGGGCGACCGACTTGTCGCGCTTGACCTTGACGATCACCTCCTCGATCAGGGTGCCAAGCAGCTCCTTCCTATCGCGCGGTGTGGTCGTGGCCGCATGCCAGACCGTTGCGAGATCCGGACCAAGTGCAGCGAGACGGCTGCGTTCCTGCCTTGAGAGCACGCGCGGGCGCTCATTCTCGCGACGTGCCATTTCCGCCTTCGCCGTCTCCAGCGCCCTGAGGCTCTCCTCCCACGCACGCTCGAGGCCGAGCGCGACGAGCCGGTTGTCGGGATCTACGGCGCGATAGCGGCGCTCGGCGAGACTTGCCACGTAGCTCGCCCGCTCGACGCCGAGTCGCCAGTGCTTGAGCGCGGCCTCGCGATCCATCTCCAGCTGCTCAGCAGCAGCCAGCGTCGCTGCGATCTTCGCCGGCTCGAGCGCTGCAATGAAGGCGCGTGCCACGGCGTCGTCGATCTGCACGCCACCGATGTTGAGGCAATAGCTGCCGCGCCCCTCGACGAGATGCTCTCCGGAACAGTGATAACCGGGCGCCGAGTTGCGACCCCTGTAGTGTGTGCGCAGACGGCGGCCACAATGTCCGCAGCTGGCGAGACCCTGGAGCAGTGCGCTGCCTTCCCTCACGGCGCCACCTGCCTTGTGCGGGCCGGGGCGCGTGTTCTTCGCAATGCGCTGCTGGTTGGCCTCATAGGTCTGCCAGTCGATGTAGCCGCGATGATGCTCTTTAATCAGCACCAGCCACTGATCGCGTGGCAGGTGCTTGATTCGTTTGCGCCGAGCACCTGAAGGCTCAAGCGCCATCTCCGTTCGCGTCTTGCCATAGACGTAGGCTCCCGCATAGACGGGATTGCTCAAGACCTGGTGGATGGCGTGGTAGCTCGTCTCGACCCAGCGGATCTCGGCGTGTGTGCTCATTTGCAGCGGAAGCTGCAGACCCTGAGCGCGGAACCACAGCCACACGCGTCGCGCCGAACCGGTCTCTGCGAAGCGGGCGAAGATCGTGCGGATCGCCGTCACCACGGCCTCGTCGGGATGAAGCAGAACCTCACCGTCGGCCTCACCCCACACGAAGCCGACGGGCAAACCACGCCGCAGCTCGCCACGTGCCGCCTTATTGCGAATGCCGCCGTTGAGACGGGCTCTGAGCACATGCAGCTCGGCCTCGCTCATCGTCCCCTTCAACCCGAGCAGCAAACGGTCGTTGAACAACGCCGGATGATAGATGCCGTCGGCATCCCCGATCAGCGTGTCGGTGAGGCCGGCAAGATCGATGAGGCGATGCCAGTCGGCGTTGTTGCGGGCGAGCCGCGACACCTCGAGACCGAGCACGAGGCCGACGCGGGCGAGCGCAACCTCAGCAGTGAGACGAGCGAAGCCGGATCGTGCAACCGAACCGGAGCCGGAAAGGCCGAGGTCCTCGTCGATAACGAGAATGCGATCCTCGGGCCAGCCGAGCTGGCGCGCCTTGGCGGCGAGCGCATACTGGCGCTCGGTCGACTCGCGATTGTGCTCGACCTGCGCGGAACTCGATTGGCGAAGATAGACAATCGCCTGACGCGAGAGATGCGCTGGCGTGATCTTCGCACGCTCATTCATAGTCGTTCTCCTTCGCCGGAGCGGCGGCCAGCATGCGGGCGATGAGACGCGCCAGCACGCCGAGCGCGGCGAGCCGGGCTGCCTCGTCGAGTTGCTCCCAGGCGGTCGGTGGCGGGCGCGTCGGTGGCGGTTGCGGAGGGTCGAGAAACGCCAGGTTCAGCTGCATGGCTGCTCTCCACGTGTGGCGCCGACTCGGCATGTCGGCTCAGGAGAGCGTCGATGACCTTGCCAAGCTGGAGCAAATCACCGAGCTTGCCGAGAGACGATGTGCGGTCCATATCGTCCTCGCCCGGCGATGCGTCGGCATTGCGCCAGTCGGTCCACGCGGCGGGAATGAGCGATCGGCTGCCGTTCGGCAGGATGACGAGCGCGAGCAGAACGCCGCGTCGCTTAATGCTGCTGATCACTGGTAGCGTGTGCCCCTCGAACGCGTGGCGCTTCCGAGTGACGATTACATGCGCCGGAACATCGCGGAGATGGGTAGTCTGTCGACGCTTCCTTCGATTCTGTCAGCCAGCAATGGCTGATCCGTTTCCTGAAGCATCGGATCAATGACACACGCATGCTCCGCCTGATCCAGAAATGGCTCAAGGCGGGTGTCCTGGAAGAGGGGGTCTTGACCGTCAGTGATAGGGGGACCGGCCAAGGTTCGGTGATCTCACCACTCCTTGCCAACGTTTACCTGCACTACGTGTTTGATCTCTGGGCCGAGCGATGGCGACATCGTGAGGCCGTGGGCAACGTGATTATCGTGCGATATGCCGATGACCTGATCATCGGGTTTGA
>JAFAHL010000580.1 GCA_019237215.1 Hyphomicrobiales bacterium
CCCACCGAGCAGGCGACGGCCGCGACCACAGCCATGAGGATCGCGGCATGGGCCCCCGGCCGCTTTCTCACGTAGCGAGCGAGAAACGCAAGCGGGCGATCGCTGTAGCGACAAGCCTCTTCCATTTCGGCCGGAACTCTCCAGTCGGCTACGCACGCGCTACAAGGTTTATGCAACGCGAGAACCGCCTCCGGAGTTCCGCAGGAACCCGCTCAACCGACGTGATTGCCGAGAATTAACGGCGCGGACGCTGAAATTGACGGGGAGATTACGATCGCTCGGCCGGAATGGCGCATGGCAGCGTTCCGCTCGATGCAAACCTCCGCGTCGTTTGCGACAAAATTCAAGCCGCGGGACGAAGTCGCTCCGCATCAGGCCGGGTTTCGGGCAGCAGCAGCCAAACGAGGAAGAGGCCGCAAGTTGCAATCGATGCCAAGCCGAAAAATGCGACACTGCTGCCGAAATGATCAATTGCGTAACCGGCGAGCGTGGTGCTCAACGCGGCACCGATACCGACCGCGCTGCCGACGATGCCGAGGCCGAGATTGAACCGCCCCGTGCCTCGCGTGATATCTGCGACCACGAGGGGAACGGTCACGCCGAGAACTGCGGCGCAGACGCCATCGAGCGCTTGCACCGCAACGATCAGATAAGGGTCGCTCACGAACGCAAACAGCACCCCGCGCAGGGCCAAGGCCACAAAGCAGAAGAACAGCGGCGGCCGCCGTCCCCACGAATCGGCCACCCGGCCGACCCATGGCGCAAACCCTGCAACAACGAGCTGCGGCAGGACGATGCAGGCTGCAATCAAGGTCGAGGCCCATTCGCTCGCCCGCAGGGTCACAATACCGGCCATCAGCGGCAGCATGGCCGCGTTCGCAAGCTGGAACAGCAAGATGCAGCCGGCAAATATCAACAACCGGCGATCGCTCAACACGCTGCCGATGGTCGCGGTCGCAGCAGCGACATCGCTGTTCCGCGAACGTTCGGCCTCGCCCATGCGGATGCGGGTCAGCGCCAAGATGGCTGGCGCCGCCAGCGCCGCCGTGAGGAAGAACACCGCCTGATTCGAGACAAGGTATCCGCATACGCCCATCGCCGCGGCGGCAAAGCCGTTGCCGATGGACGCGAAACGGGCATTGCGACCCAGGCGCGCCCCCAGCGCGGCGTGCCCGACGAGACCGAGGCTGATCGCGGCGATGACGGGCCCGAGCACGCAGCTCGCGCCGGCGTGCAGGACACGCGCCGCCATGACGACCAAGAACGTGGGCCAGATCGCAAGCGCAAGCGCGCTCAGGCAAATCGCCGCCACCGCGAGCATGGCGACCAGCCGCGCCGAGCGCATGGCATCGACCAGCGCGCCGCCGGGCACTTGGCACGCGAGCGCCACGAGCCCGCCCGTAGTCAAGACCAGCCCGATGTCGAGCTGCGTCCAAGCATGCGCGGTCAGATAGACCGCAACGAAAGGACCGAAGCCGGTTTGGATGTCGGCGAGGAAAAAGGTGAACCAGTCGAGACCGCGCGCGCTCGCTCGCGCCGCCGCATCGCGTGTTGCGGGCGCCGTTTGCTTCGATGCCGCCGACGACGCAAAACCTCCGCCGACGCGACGGTCGAGCCGACCGCCGTCAAATTCAAGTGCTAACGCTGACAGCTCAATATCTCCGGCGCCGTCGGGGATTACGGCGTCGGTTTTGGCCGAGTGCCCCGTGCAATCGGCCACCCCTCTTTATTGATCTCCGCCACGCCGCGTCGGGTCATGCCCGACAAAGGGTGGCGGGTCGTGCTCGCGCGCGAGTCAGAGTGCGCAAAGGCGGCAATTTTGAGAAGCCGCCGTAAGTTCCGTGGAAATCGGTACCATGCGGCGGCGGGCTTTGTCACTGAGAAGTCAGGAGTTTCCCGCAAGTTCCAGCCGATGGAACTTGTGCCGGTTCACGCGGGTTCATCCCCGATTCACCTCGTCATCTATTATTCACGCCCATTCGCTCGCTCGAAGCGGCCGCGAAAGTCGTTCGCCGCCACGCCGGCGATCGTCTTGACCGACCGAGGAGCCATCAACGGCGCTATCGCGCTGGAAGAACCGACGTGGCCGGTAAGGCCTTTCACTTGCGCTCGATGATCGCGGCGATCGCCTTGACCTGGTTGCGGGCATAAACCGGCAACCCCGCGCTGATCGAGCTGCCGCTGTTGAACGAGCTCTTGCCGGCGAGCACCTGCGCCGGCACCAGATTTCGCAGCACCGGCACTTTCACGAATTCCTTTTTCTTCGCCAAGACATTGCTCTCGACCGCGAGCGCCACGAACACTGTGACGATGGTCTGTTTGGCGTCGCTCGGATGGCCCTGAAAGACGGCCAGGAGCTTGCCGAACTGCATGACCTGATTGACGTAGAAGATGTTCTGTTCGAGCGCCCCGGCGAGCGGCGTGTCGAGCCCGGTCAGGGCCGCAAGACCCATCTCGGCGACCTCCGCGGGCGGACGCAGCGTGAGCTCGCTCTCAAATTCGAGGAAGTCGGGGGTTTTCTTCGAGCCTTCCCTGAGCTTGTTGGCGATCTGGATGCCGATCGGCAACTTGCCCTCGAATTGGTAGCGCGAGCGAATGCAGATCGTGACCGGCCTTGTTTCGCACCAGCGCCGCAGCGGATGCTGGTTGTGCACGGCGCGCGGGTCCTTGGCCGACACCGCCTCGCCCGGCGCGATCAGGCTGTGCTTGACGGCCGCATCGATGCGCTCGACGAACGGCAACGTCACGAAGCTTGCGAGATCGATCGAGCCCGGCGGCCGCGCGAGCGCAAAGCGGGCTTCGGCCACGTACATGTGGAGTTTTTCCTTGAAGCGCTTGCGCACGCCGTCGACGGTGGTTTCGACGTATGGCTCGAGATAGCTCGGAAAGGGCGTCAAGAATTGCTTTTCGAGCGGTCTCGCCTGCGCCCAATCCTCAAACCGGATGAGGCCGGTGTCCGGATCGATCAGCTCCTCGCTTGGTCGATCGAGGAACGCGATGGTTTTCGGCGCAAGTGCATCGACCGCGAGCCCGGCGGGCGAGGTCACGTCTTGAATGCGAAACTCTTGCGCGCGGACTTGGGCATGAGACGTCGCGACAAGTACCGCCAGCGCAACGAGCAAGGCGGCGAGCTGGCGGCTGCGCATCATGGTGTCTTTCAATAGTATCGCCGATTGCCCCAGATGTAGCCTGGATCGATACGCTGCGGTGTTTGGTACTCGCGGCCGTAAGGATCGCGCGGCGGCGCGGCCTGAAAGCGCGGATCACGGCCGTAAGGTCCGTACTGGCCGTAATATTGTGTCGGCGGCCGCTGCGCCGGAAGGTAGCGGCCGTTGTTGTCATAATAGTAGTAGGTTGGGCGCTGCTCGGGGCTGATGCCGTAGCCGAATGGACTCGGCGCAACGCCGTAATAGCCGCCGCGCGCGGCATAAGCGTCCTCCCGCCCGACCAGCTGATATTGGGTGTCCTGGATCTGGCCGTTGCGGTCGATCCGGAAGCATTCAGTGATCACCCTCCCGCCCGCGCTCTGCATGTCGCCGGACTCGAGGTCGATCGATTTGCATGCCAGATGGCGCTTGGCCTCGGGCGACGGCGGAGCGAGCGCGGTCTTCGGGGCGACATTGGACCACACCGCCTGGATGACCGGCTCGAAGATCGGCACGGCGACGTGGCCGCCGGTCGCGCCACCGCCCAGGGTGCGGCGCTTGCCGGCGGCGTTGTCGTAGCCGATCCAGACCGCGACGGTGACGTCGTTGGTGAAGCCGACGAACCAGGCGTCGTTCTCTTCATCGGAGGTGCCGGTCTTGCCCGCGACATAGGGGGCGAGGCTGGCGATCGTGCGCGCCGTGCCCCGCGCCAACACGCCCTGCAGCATGGTCTTGAGCTGATAGAAGGCGGCGCGGTCGACCGAGGAGACCATGACCGACGATTTCGGGTCGTGGCGATAGATCACGGTGCCGTTGCGCTCGATGGAATCGATCACATGCGGGGCGGGATGTAGGCCTTCATTCGCGATCGTCGCGTAGAATGCCGCGAGGTCGATCGGCCGCACCGGCTGTGCCCCAAGCACGAATGGATAATAGTGCACGCAGTCACGATAGATCTGCGCTTCCACCGCGAGCTTGCATAGCAGATCGAGGCTCGCTTCCGGTGTGCTCTCGATGCCGCCTTCCAGCAGATGGACGGTGGCGAGATTGCGCGAATTCTCGAGCGCCCGGCGCAGGGTGGTAATGCCGCCGTAGCCTCCGTCGTAGTTCTTCGGCGTCCAGTAATCGCGCTCGCGGGCGCGCCCGCCGCCCAGTGGGGGAAGCGTGATCGGCTCGTCGCTCAGGAGCGTGTTGGGTTGCAGCCCGTTGCGCAGCGCCCCGAGATAGCTCAGCGGCTTGATGGCCGAGCCCGGCTGGCGCACGGCCTGCGTGGCGCGATTGAGCTGGCTCAGCGGATACGAGAAGCCGCCGGCCATGGCGAGAATGCGTCCGGTCCTGTTCTCCAGGGCGACCACCATTCCCTGCACCTGCGGGCGCACGCGCAGCTCGGCGCGCGCGCCGCTCTTGCCCTTGCCCTCGGTCACGCGCACCAGCACCACGTCGTAAGGCGCGAGCTTGCGTTGAGCGGCGGCATTGTCGAGCGAGAGCGGCAGAATGCGCCCGTCGGTCAGGCCGACGCGCCACGCCTCTCCTTTCTTGCCGGCCGGTTTCTCCACCACGATGGCGGGCGTCCAGTGCACGTCGTAGAGCGGCAGCCGCGCGTTGGTCAGCGCGCGCTGCCAGGCCGGGCGCTTGTCGCCGACCTTCTTGTCCGCTTCGAGCCGCTGCACCGCTTGGGCGAGGCTCGCCTCGGCGGCGCGGAACTGGACGCGGCCGCTGCTGCGCTCGTAGCGCGAGAGCCCCTCCTGCAACGCCGCTTCCACCGCCCGCTGCAGTTGCGGATTGATGGTCGAACGCACCGTGTAGGAGTTCGCCGTGATCGCGTCGATGCCGGCAACCGATTTTGCCTCGCGCGCGACCTGATCGACGAAATGGAAGCCGGTGTCGCGGCGCGGACGTTCGTAGGGCACGAGCGCCGGCAGCGCGGGCAATCCACGGCCGGACTGCTCGGCCGCGATCGCGCCATCCTCCTGCAAGCGGCTGAGCACGTAGGCGAGCCGCTCCTGCGCGCGGCCCGGGTGTCGGTCGGGACTGAAATAATTGGGACCCTTGGTCAGGCCCGCAAGCAGCGCGCCTTGCTCGACCGTGAGCTCCTTCGCCGGCTTGCCGAAATAGCTGCGCGCGGCGAGCTCGATCCCCCAGGAGCCGCGGCCGAGATAGACGGAATTGAGATAGAGCTCGAGAATCTCCGCCTTGCTGAGCGTACGCTCGACCCGCGACGCCACGATCATCTCGCGGATCTTGCGCTCGTAGGTCAGGTCTTCGCCCACCAGCAGGTTCTTGACGATCTGCTGAGTGATGGTCGAGCCGCCTTGCGGGCGCCCGGACGAGGCGAGATTGCCGATGAAGGCGCGGATCAAGCCGCGCTCGTCGATCCCCTTATGCTGATAGAAGCGCTTGTCCTCGGCCGCGAGAAAAGCCTTTTGCACCTGCTCGGGGATGTCGGCGAGTGGAACCCACACCCGCCGCTGGTTCTCCTCGAATACCTCCGCAAAGCGTTCGCCCTTGCGGTCGAGCACGACGCTCGCGCCCGGAAGCTTGAGGCCCTTGAGCTTGGTGTGGTCGGGCAAATCGGCAGTGGCCTTGTTGTAGAAGTCGATGACGTCGCCGAGGTCGACCGCCGACGCCGCCACGTTCTCGTTCTTGCAGAACTGCCGGTAGGCGGTTTGCAGATCGGCAAAATTGATGCCGTGAAAAGCCTTGTTCTCGCCGGCGACCGCCTGCGGGTCGTCCATGGCGGTTGCGATCAGCTCCTCGAGGTTGATGTCCTCGATGTCGAATGCTTTGCGCATGTGCGTGCAGCCCGCGCGCAGAAGCTCTGCCACCTGCTGCTGATCCTGGGCGCGCTCGAAGCGCGTTTTCACCGCATCGGGCGCGGTCGTGACCTGACTGAGCGCCAGCGCGGTCGCGAAGATCTTGACTAGGATCGATTCCATCGGACTGCGGCGGCTAAGGCCAAAGGCGAGAACAGCCCCTGCGTTAAGTCAGCGCTACAAAATGGCTTTTTGGGGTGTCCAGTTCCTTGTGCGGAGAAATTTAGTGATCGCTTGCAGTTTGCTTGAGGGGGGAGCTCGTTGGCGGTGCGGCCCGCCGCGGATGCGACAAATTCGTTGGTTGGCGAGAAACATCCCATTGAAAACAGTGCCGAAATCAACCTTCGCGCGGCAGCGTCGCCGTCCATGACATAGTTCCACAATGCAAAAGGGGCCACCCGAAGATGGCCCCTTCGCGCCCCTTGGCGCGAATCGGCTTGTGATCGGTGCGCTATTCCGCCGCCGGCAACTGCGCCGGTTGCGGCGCCTCCGCGGCGGCGGCTTTGGCCGCGGCCTCCTTCTCGCGCTCCTCGAGGATGAGCGCGTCGCGCTTGCCCGCGACCTCGCGCAGCCCGTTCATCATGGCACCGGTGCCGGCCGGGATCAGGCGGCCGACGATGACGTTCTCCTTGAGGCCTTCGAGCGTGTCGATCTTGCCGTTGACCGCGGCTTCGGTGAGCACGCGCGTGGTCTCCTGGAACGACGCCGCCGAGATGAACGAGCGCGTCTGCAACGAAGCCTTGGTGATTCCGAGCAACACCGGATGCCCGACGGCCGGCTTCTTGCCCTCTTCGGCCGCCCGCGCATTGATCTCGTCGAGCTCGATCTTGTCGATTTGCTCGCCTTGGATCAGCTCGGTCTCGCCCGCGTCGTCGATCTCCACCTTCTGCAGCATCTGGCGGACGATCACCTCGATATGCTTGTCGTTGATCGAAACGCCCTGCAGCCGATAGACGTCCTGGATCTCGTTGACGAGATAGGCGGCGAGCTCCTCGACACCCTTGATCGCCAGAATGTCGTGCGGCGCCGGGTTGCCCTCGACGATGGCGTCGCCCTTCTCGATCATGTCGCCGTCCTGCAGGTGGATGTGCTTGCCCTTGGGGATCAAGTACTCCTTCGGCTCTTCGCCTTGGTCGGCCGGCTCGATGACGACGCGGCGCTTGTTCTTGTAGTCGCGCCCGAAGCGGATGGTGCCCGAGGTTTCGGCGATGATCGCGGCCTCCTTCGGCCGGCGCGCCTCGAACAACTCCGCCACCCGCGGCAAACCGCCGGTGATGTCGCGGGTCTTGGCGCTCTCGGTCGGGATGCGCGCGATGACGTCGCCCGCCTGCACGTGCGTTCCTGGATCGACCGAGATGATGGCGTCGACTGCGAGCTGGTAGCGCGCCTCGCCGCCACGCGCCAGTTTCATGATCTTGTTGCTCTTGTCCTTGATCACGATCGCCGGGTGTAGATCGACGCCGCGGCTGGCGCGCCAGTCGGTCACCACGCGCTTGGCGATGCCGGTCGATTCGTCGAGCGTCTCCGACATCGACTGGCCCTCGACCAGGTCCTCGAAGCCGATCGTGCCCTCGACCTCGGTGAGGATGGGCCGGGTATAGGGATCCCACTCCGCGATACGCTGCCCGCGCTTGATCTTGTCGTCGTTGTCGACCAGCAAGCGCGCGCCGTACTGGATGCGGTGCACCGCGCGCTCGGTGCCGTCGGGATCGAGCACGGCGACGACCATATTGCGGGCCATGGCGACGGTCTGCCCGTCGGAATTCTTCACCACGTTCTTGTTCTTGATCTTGATCGTGCCGTCGAAGTTCGACTCGATGACCGACTGCTCCGAGATCTGCGCCGCGCCGCCGATATGGAACGTGCGCATGGTGAGCTGCGTGCCCGGCTCGCCGATCGATTGCGCGGCGATGACGCCCACCGCCTCGCCCATGTTCACCGGCGTGCCGCGGGCGAGATCGCGCCCGTAGCACTTCGCGCACACTCCTCCGCTGGTCTCGCAGGTGAGCACCGAGCGGATGCGCAATTCCTGCACCCCGGCGGTCTTGATCGCCTCGACCTGCGGCTCTTCGAGCAGCATGCCTTTCTTGATGATGACCTTGTGCGAGGACGGATCGCGCACATCCTCGGCCGCGGTGCGGCCGAGGATGCGGCTCTCAAGCGAAGCCACCACGGTGCCGGCGTCGATGATGGCGCGGACCTTGATTCCCGACGAGGTGCCGCAGTCCTCCGACGTGATGATGCAGTCCTGCGCCACGTCGACCAGGCGCCGGGTGAGGTAGCCCGAGTTCGCGGTCTTGAGCGCGGTATCGGCGAGGCCCTTGCGCGCGCCGTGCGTCGAGTTGAAGTACTCGAGCACCGAAAGCCCTTCCTTGAAGTTGCTGATGATCGGGCTCTCGATGATCTCGCCCGACGGCTTGGCCATCAGGCCGCGCATGCCGGCGAGCTGGCGCATCTGCTGCGGCGAGCCGCGCGCGCCGGAATGCGCCATCATGTAGATCGAGTTGACCTGCGCGGCGCGGCCGCCGCCGTCGACCTTTTCCACCGACGAGATCTGCTTCATCATTTCGTCGGCGATCTGGTCGGTCGCCTTCGACCAGGCGTCGACCACCTTGTTGTACTTCTCGCCCTGGGTGATCAGGCCGTCGTTGTACTGCTGCTCGAATTCCTTGGCGTCGTTGCGGGTCTTCTCGATGATCTTCCACTTCGTACTCGGGACCACCATGTCGTCCTTGCCGAACGAGATGCCGGCCTTGAAGGCGTGATGGAAGCCGAGCGCCATGATCCGGTCGCAGAAGATCACCGTCTCCTTCTGCCCGCAGTGGCGGTAGACCTGATCGATCATGCTCGAGATTTCCCGCTTGGTCATGAGCTTGTTGACGACGTCGAAGGAAATCTTCGCGCTCTTCGGCAGCACCTCTCCCAGCATCACGCGCCCGGGCGTCGTCTCGAACCACTGCTGCACGG
>JAFAHL010000585.1 GCA_019237215.1 Hyphomicrobiales bacterium
TGAACCTCGACAAGCCGGAGTCAGCCGATGCCCCGCCCGCCACTGCCGCCGTTCACGGCCGAGACCGCCGCGCAGAAGGCGCGCCTCGCCGAAGATGCCTGGAACACTCGCGATCCCGCCCGCGTTGCCCTCGGCTATACTGTCGACAGCATCTGGCGCAACCGCGCCGAGTTCATTCAGGGCCGCGAGGGGATCGAGGCGTTTCTCACGCGCAAATGGAATCGCGAGCTCGATTATCGGCTGATTAAGGAACTGTGGACGTTCCGCGACAACCGGATCGCCGTGCGCTTTGCCTATGAATGGCACGACGATTCTGGCAACTGGTTCCGCAGCTACGGCAACGAGAACTGGGAGTTCGACGACGACGGCCTGATGCGGCGGCGCATCGCCAGCATCAACGACCTGCCGATCAAGGATGGCGAGCGCAAATATCACTGGCCCCTCGGTCGCCGTCCCGACGATCACCCATCGCTCAGCGACCTCGGCCTTTAGGGGCCAAGCTTGAGACGAGCGAGCTCGTCGCGCTACTCCGACGCCGTGTTCGCTGTCCTTAGTTGCGATGCTGGTCGTGATTGCCGATCGCGCGTGCCGTCCACACGTTCGGCGATCGATATCTCAGCGTGGCCGCGGGCCTCGTTAACCTTGTTTTGACCATTGGCGGCGGAAATACTGGTGCGGAGAAACAGGGCCGGATGGCAGCACGATGAAGGGCCGCTCTGTAGCGTTGCTGGTCTCCCTGATCAGTCTCGCCGGCTGTGCCGGCCATGGAGAGCTTCTCTTCCACAACGCCATGGTTGTCGACCATCTCGAAGGTAACTATCAAAGCCTTGCGCGCTGCACATATGAGCATCTCGCCCGGCAAAACGCTCAGTTGTCGATGAGCGATTTGCGCGAGCAGGAAACCGTCAGAATAGCTTTGACGAAGCCCCCACAAACATACTGGGAGCTCTCGTTCGTCAACGAAGACGGCGGCAGGCAAACGCGGCTGGAACTCACGTCGGGCTCTTTCCCAGGCGAGCACACCCTCGCATTGGCTCGCGCGTGCGCGGCATAGCGGCAAGCGCGTGAAAGACGCAGCCGCGCGCGTAAGGAAGGTGTAGAGGCGCCCCCGGCGACAGGGATTTGCTACAAAATTCCCGACGGATGAGACGCAAACGCAATCGCTGGTTTGGCCGGCGTGATGCTTGCATGCTACCGAATTCGGATCGTTCGTGGCCATCGTGACCGCGCCTGCGGCCGACCAGGTTTCAGTTGGTCATCATCTCAAAACCGCCAAAATCTTAAAACCGACAAGCCGCTGGGACCCGCCGTGCCGTCGACGCCACTGGCCGCGCCCAATTAACTGCCTGTAAACTATGCTTCGACACGTTACTGCTCATGCCGAATCAACTTGCGACCCGATTTCCCGGACCTCAGCCCTGGGAGGCGCCCGATCCGCTACCAGTGATGCGGCGGGAACTCAAACTGTTGCTTATCGAGATGAACGTGTTGCGCGTGGAGGTCCAACAACTGCGCGCAATGGAGCGGGAAGCGCGTAAGACGGAGGAATTCCTTTCGGCCTCCGTCAAGCGGGTCATGGCGAGCCGAGACCACTGGCGACGAGAAGCCGAACGCCTCGATGCGTTAATCGCACAAGTGCCGCCATGGTCGCTATTCTGGTGGCATTGCGTCGACGCGTTCAAGGCATGGCGAAAACCGGCTGACCGCGCCTGGCACTGCGCAAAGGGCGTCATATCCCTCTGACGTGGAGGGCCTTGGCGGGTTGGGAATGCCATTTGTGCCGCGGTGCGTACGCGCCCAGGCGCGCAGCTAACCCTGCACCGAGTAGCCTCCGTCGACGGGGATCGCCGCGCCCGTCACGAAATCTGAGGCGCCGCTCGCCAAAAAAACCGCGATCCCAGCGAAATCCTTCGGATCACCCCAGCGGCCGGCGGGGGTGCGCGCGAGTACGCTCTCGTGCAGGCCGACCACTTCGCGTCGGGCGCCCCGCGTCAGATCGGTATCGATCCAGCCCGGCAGTACCGCATTGACCTGGATGTTCTGCTTCGCCCAGGCAGTCGCGCAGGCGCGCGTGAACTGCACGATACCGCCCTTGCTCGCCGCGTAGGCGGGCGCGAAGCCCGCGCCAAAGATCGACATCATCGATCCGATATTGATGATCTTGCCGCGCCCGGTCCTCTTCATGTGTGGGTAGGCGGCATGCGTGCAGATGAACGCGCTGGTGAGATTGGTGTCGATCACGGTGTGCCACTCGGCGGCGCTCAGTATATCGGGCGACTTGCGGATGTTGATGCCGGCGTTATTGACGAGAATATCGAGGCGGCCATGGCGCCCCGCAGCCGTATCGATCAGCGCACGGCAGGAAGTTTCGCTCGTCACATCAACCTCGGAGAACTCAGCCTCGCCGCCGGCCTGCGCGATGCGCCGCACAGCTGCTTCGCCCTTCTCGGCATTGCGCCCGGCGAGCACCACGATGGCGCCGGCCGACGCGAGACCTTCCGCCATGCCGAGCCCGATGCCGCCATTGCCGCCCGTGACGATTGCGATGCGGTCTGAAAGATCGAACAAAGTCATGGGATTCTCCCGCTGCGATGACGCGCGCGCCAGTCTACGCGCGGCTAGCCGGTTCAGGAAACCAGACGACAATCAGCAATCGACGGGAGAGCGACCATCGGGATGCAGAGATGCTTGACGCCCCACTGCAATTCGATCAATTGCGACGGCGCGAGCGCATCACGATGCTCGGCGGTGCGGCTTAAATGATGATCAACCGAGAACTGCCACTGGGGGGTCGAGGGGCCCGCTGCGGTGACGGCCGAGTGGCGCGCTGTCGAAACTCTTCCCGCCTCCCTGCACGACGTGCCCGAGCCTGCAAGTAGCCGCTCGAATACGAGAACCAGTCGAGCGCCGGCAGGCGTTGAGACGGGCGACCCAGCAAGCCGTCGCCATAACCCGCTTCCCAGCTGTCTAAGTCGACGATCATTTGCTCGCCTGTCTCGAACAGCGTGATTGAATATGATGATCGTGACCAAATTCCCGCATTCCTGTTGCCATCCAGTCACAGTGGACGAAAATGCATCGCCGAACGCCGCGTCTTTGGGATATTTCGATACGGACTGTTGGTTGAGGATGTTCGCCCGCCGCCCAAGCCCCGGTCAGACAGGGGTCTTATGGCCGCGTGCGCCGCGGCACGCCTGCGCCATCGTATGCCCCCCGGCACCTTTGCACTGTCCCGCGAATCTGGATGCGGTATCTTCGGCACTGTCCGAATTTGATAGAGAGTGCCAACAATGAAGCATCCCGATACAAGTTGCGACTGCGGCCAGGCGGCGACCCCGTTGGCATTGCGGTGGCGTTGTCCTGGCTGTGGCAGGACTGCAATCATGAAGGTGTCGACCCGCGGCGCAGTCTGCGACGGCGACGCGATTAGAAAGGTAGAGCCCGAGGTCCTCGAGGATCATGGCCGGTCCTGAAATGACCGGTCACTGCTCGAGCCGTCGCGATTGCAGTTGCTGGCCTGTGCTCGCGTCCAGGTCCATGCCGCTTCACGCTATCCGTATTAAGAAAAGCTCGAGCAGGTCGAGGAAGGCGCCCTGGCAGATCCAATCAGGTCGGATCGACAGACTTTCGGCTCGCGCGGTATGATCGCGCCAGGCACGCACGGGAGTGTGGAAGCATGGTAAAACATTTCGACCACTGCACGATCGTCGTGCGGGACGTTGACCGCGCCAAGATGTTTTTTGGACTCTTGGGGTTCAAAGAAGCCATGTCCGTTGTGATTGCGGGAGAGCCGTTTGCCAGTTACATGGGTGTTCCAGGTATCGAGGCCGATCACGTCACGCTCGTACTAGAGAACGCGTCCCCGCGAACGGAAATCCAACTCCTGCGCTACCGGCAGCCCGAGCCCCTGCTCGATCCGCACATTCGCGATCTGTACAAAGTTGGGATGAACCACATCTGTTTTGCGGTCGAAAACATTGAGGCCGAAGTGGCCAAGCTCAGAGCGAACGGGTTTAAGACCAGGAACGAGATCATGGATTTCCATTCACGAAAGTTGGTGTTCATCGACGGCCCTGAAGGGGTGACCGTAGAACTCTCGCAGTGGCACTAGCGCCATACGGAGCACGCTTCCTTACTCGAGGCTTTTTTCAAGCAGGCGGCGCCGGCAATCGGGGGAGCACGGTTTCGAGCGCGAGCCCAATTGCCAGAAGCTCGTGGTCGCTTTTTTCCGGCGCGTCGATTGCCATGCCGACAGGGAGCCCGGCTTTGGTCATACCGGCCGGCAGACTAAGGCCGGGGATGCCCGCAGCGCTGCCGGGGGCGAGGTTGCGGATATAGGTGGACAGCGTCGACACCGGCGCGCCGTTGAGCATGACCGTGTCATCCTCCCCGATCTTCGCGGCTGGCAGCGGCGTTGTCGGAAACGCCATCGCGGCGACGCCGCGCTCTCGGAAATAGCGGCGGTATGTCTCCTGCAGCGCTGGGCGATGTTTGGTGAGCGCCTCGCGATAGCTCGCTTCGGACACCGCGTCTGGGCCGCGCAGGCTCGCGAGCGCTCGCTTGACCGACGGGCTCTTCACTTGCGCCATGAGGCCGGCAAAGTCGAGGCCGGTTTCATGCTCGGCCAGATAGCGCTCGAGCTCGATCACCGTCTCGTAGAGCAGGATCGGAAAGCCGGCAGCGGCGTCGAGGGCGGCGACATTGGCGACATCGCCCTCGACCAGCACGACGCCGGCCTCGCGCAGCCGTGCCAGCGCTGCTTCGAGAATCGCGGCGAGCTCGGCGTCGAGATTTTCCCAGAAATAGCCGCGCGGCAGCCCGAGGCGCAGGCCTTTGAGAGGCGCGGGCGTGACCTCGGTCGGACCGCCGGTAACGACGCCGTCGATGAGCACGCAGTCGGCAACATGACGCGCCATCGGTCCGGCGGTGTCACGGGTATGCGAAAGCGGAACGATGCCGGCTTGCGACCAGCGCAAGGTGGTCGGGCGCATGCTCGTGATCCCGCAAAGCGCGGCAGGGACGCGTATGGACCCGCCGGTGTCCGTGCCGAGGGCGGCCGGCGCGAGGCGCGCTGCGACAGCGGCGGCGCTACCACCGCTCGAGCCGCCCGGGATGCGCGTGGGATCGTAGGGGTTGCGCGCCGGACCAAACGCCGCGTTGTTGTTGGTCGGGCCAAAGGCGAGCTCCTGCAAATTGGTTTTGCCGAGCACGATGGCGCCGGCATCGAGCAAGTGCTGCACGATCGGTGCGTTGCGTTTCGGACGATGCGCCGCGAGGGCGGGCGTCCCGCCGGTGGTCGGAAAATCGGCCGTGTCGATGTTGTCCTTGAGCGCGAGCGGTACCCCGTGCAGCGGCCCGAGCCGCTCGCCGCGCTGACGCCGCTGGTCGGCGGCCCGTGCCGCGGCGCGCAGGCGGTCCGCCTCGAGGCTGATGAACGCGTTGAGCGGTGACGCCGCGCAGCGCGCCAACAGCGCCTCGGCCAGCGCCTCCGCCGTTTGCTCGCCGTTGCGGACCGCGTCCGCTGCCCTTCTGGCACCGAGCTCGAACAATGCCACCATCAGCGCGCCTTCCGTGAGATTACGGCCTCATCGTCCAATGATTAAAAAGTGAAACGGCGCGAAATCTGTGCGGTCCCACACTGCCGTGGCCGCAGGCTGCCCTCGCTCGTCCCCCTCTTCAAGTCGACCGTGGAGGTTAGCACGATCAACCTCAAGACCGCCAAACACGCTTGGGTCTCGCCGTGCCTTTGCACCTCCAGCAATTCCTTGCATCGTCGCCGCCATATGCGAAGCTCTCCTAAGCGCCGTATTCGCCGGATCAGGACGCGCAGGCTTGCGTCGCAAGCGCGGCATGGATGACGGCGATACTTTCAACCGTCAACGAGGAGAAGCAAAGATGTTCATTGCCATGAACCGCTTCCGGGTGAAGAAGGGTTCAGAACAGGCGTTCGAGCAGGTGTGGCTCAGCCGCGACTCGCAGCTGAACAAGGTGCCGGGCTTCGTCGAATTCCACCTGCTGAAGGGACCGGAGCACGAGGACTTCACCCTCTATGCGTCGCATACGGTCTGGCAGAACCAGAGTGCCTTCGAAGCGTGGACCAAGTCGGAGGCATTTCGTGCCGCCCACAAGGATGCCGGCCAGAATAAGCCGCTCTACATCGACCATCCGCAATTCGAGGGTTTCGAGGTGCGCCAGACCGTACGTCGAGGCGAAACCGCGGTCGCCTAGGGTTTTGCCGGGCTTGGAAATCGCTTCTCGCACGCGCCTCGGGCTAAGATCGCTCACCAGTTCCTCAAACAGGGATAGCGCCCATGCGACGCAACCTCGTTCTCATCCGACTGCCGATGCTCGCCCTTGCTGCAACGATCATGACGCTTGGCTCTGCCGCAGCACAGACGCCCGACATCCGCTACAGCAATCCGGCAACCATGGCAAAGCCTGCCGGCTACACCCATGTGGTCGAAGTGAATGGCCCCGGACGCACGATCTATATCGCGGGACAGCTGGGATATGACCGCGCCGGCAAGCAAGGCGCAGATTTCCGCGAGCAGGCGACGCTGGTCTACGAAAACCTGAAAGCTGCGATCGAGAGCGTCGGCGGCAAGATGGAAAACATCGTCAAGCTTAATGCCTTTCTGACCGACATTCGCACGCAGCTTCCGATCTATCGCGAGGTGCGCGACAAGTTCGTGAACGTCGCCGCGCCGCCCGCCAGCACCACGCTGGAAGTCCCCAAGCTGGCGCGCGAAGGCGCACTTCTGGAGGTCGAGGCGATCGCGGTCTTGCCGGCGCGCTGACCGGCTGAGCACGATGCTGCCGGAGCAAACGCTTAGCAGCCGACCTCCAATGCGATCAAAATTGATTGCTGGCGCTGCCGCATCCCGCCGCGAATCGAACCGCCGCGAATCGAACCCACGCCATAGCGTGGGTTGCGCCCCTGCACCGGAGCCATTCGCATGAATCTCTTACGCCCGTCGCGCCGGCAGGTGATGGGCGCGAGCCTGATCGGCGGCGTCGCCATCTATCTCGCTCCGCTGGGAAGCAGGGCCTTTGCGGCGTTGTTCGAAGAACAATTGCTGACCCGGCCGGCGTGGAACGATGGCGTCCTGAAATATCGCATCGACGGTACGTCGAAGGTCACGGGAGAAAAAGTATTCGCCCGCGACATTCGCGCCCGCGACATGCCGCATTGGCCGCAGCAGCAGTCGCATGCGCTGGTGCTGCGGGCGACCATGGCCGATCGCAGCTATGCCGGCTTCGACCTCTCAGCGCTCGGTTCCGAGCTTGCGCCCGACCGCGTGGTGACGGCGGCGGATTTGGCGCGCGACGGGCTTGCCTTTCCGGATTTTTACGGCGAGGACATTTTGCTCCCCGAAGGCAAGACCCCGGCTTATCTGGGCCAGGCCGTCGCGATCCTGATCTATCGGGATTTCGCCCGCTGGCGCTTCGCCAAGGAGAAGCTGCAGTTCAACGACGCGGTCATTCGCTATGGCGCCGTGACCGGCCCGCTGCAGCGCGACCCTTGGGGCTCATACCGCTTCGTGCGCCTCGCAGGCCCCACGCCCCACGATGACGACGTGTTTTCCTGCCTGAAAGACGGGCCGCTCTCCCCCAGCTACGCGCAGCATGAACCGGTCTGGCCGCACGACGGCGACGTCGGCGCGCAGGGAATGTATTACGCCAAGTCCATCGACGACGAGTTGGCGCAGCCGCCGGCCGACTGGCTGGTGCTTAAGCGCGACTATGCCACGCAGTCGGGCGACACCTCGGCGCTCGAGCCGGACAACACCAACGGCTGGTACGACCGCGAGAAAGCGGACCTGCATCTCGTCGTGCCGACGCAGTCGCCGCAGGAGGTCGCGGCGGGCGCGGCGGCCATGCTGGGAAAAAGCCGCATCGGCCTGAAGCGGCTGTTCCTGCACCCGTGCTTTACGGTCGGCTACGGCTCGAAGGACCACTGCACCATGCCGTACTACGGCGTCGTCGCCGCGGTTTATGGCGACGGCCGACCGGTGCGGCTGGCCAACGATCGGTTCGATCAGTTTCAGAGCGGCCTGAAAC
The DNA here is from genome assembly GCA_019237215.1 of Hyphomicrobiales bacterium. Classification (GTDB taxonomy): domain Bacteria; phylum Pseudomonadota; class Alphaproteobacteria; order Rhizobiales; family Xanthobacteraceae; genus VAZQ01. The sequence goes on from JAFAHL010000585.1 coordinate 8,062, forward strand.
GGCACCAGTTCAACATGGGCTACACGGTGGCGGTCGAGCGCAAGGCCGGTCTGCTGCAATCGTTCCGCGCCGAGATCGTCGCCAATGGCGGCGGCCGCGCGAATTGCTCCGTTGCCCTGACCATGGTGGGCGCCATCTCGGCCCACTCGGTCTACTACTTTCCGAAAAGTGACGTGGCTGCGACCGCGATCGCGTCACGCGCCATCGACTGCGGCGCGGCGCGCGGCTACGGCGGGCTGGAAACCCTGACGGCGACCGAATTGATGATGGACGAGATCGCCGGCGAGCTCGGCCTCGACGCGATCGAGTTCCGTTTGCGCAACGTGTTGAAGACCGGGATGCGGGACACCCAAGGCGCAATCCCGCTCGGGACGCAACGCGCCGAGGCGGTGCTGGAGCGCGCCCGCGGCCATGCGCTGTGGACCTCCCGCGCCGCGCGCAAGCAGGCCTACGACGCCGCGCATCCCGGAAAACATTACGGGGTCGGCTTCGGCTGCATCCAGCGGCGCTTCGGCACCGGGTCCGAAGCGAGCCTCGCCAAGCTCGAGCTCGCGCCGGACGGGCGCATCGCGCTCTGCCACAGCGGAACGGAGATCGGCACCGGCACATCCTCGGCGCAGGCCGTCGCCTGCGCGCGCTGGCTGGGGCGGCCGGCCGATGCGCTCGACCTGGCCGTCACCGAGTGGCCCGACCTGCCGGTGGAAACGAGCGATGATCCGCACTCCACGCCCAAGGAGACCCACATCAGTCAAGCCGATCAAGACCGCCTGGCCAAGAACCCGCGCTGGAGTCCCGTTTTTGCAGCGCCGTCGAGCGCCAGCAACTCGTCGTACTACTTCACGCATGCGACGCGGGAAGCCGCGCGCGTCGTTTATCTGCACGGGCTATGGCCGGCGGCGCTGGCCATCTGGGGCCGCGACGCAGGCGCGGCCTCGCGCGCGCCGAAGTCCGAGGATGCGCGCTGGCGCAGTGGAGCGCTCGCGCTCGAAGGCCTGCAACCGCTGCCGCTGGCGCGGCTGGCGCAGGAGGCGCATGCGCGCGGCCTTGTGGTCGGCGCCGCCGTGCACGCCTTCAACCGCTGGCAATGGGCCGAGGCCGATTTCGTCGTCGATGGTACGTCGACGCGCGCAGCGGTGGACGCCCTGTCGGTGCGTTACGGCGACGGCGCGGGCGCGGCGAAGCAGGCGCTGGCGACCACGCCCAACCGCTATCACGTGCTTGACCGCCGCAGCGTGTTCTTTCCACCGACGCAGAACAGCAACCGGATGGTTGGCTACAACACCGCCGCCGGCACCCTGGTCGAGCTCGTGGTCGACGCAGCCAGCGGAAAGGTCACGCTGCTGACGCACCACACCATTCTCGAATGCGGCAACATGCTCGTGCCGGAGCTGGTGTCGGGCCAGATCCAGGGCGCGACCGCCACCGGCATCGGCTTGGCGCTGCACGAATGGCTCCCGCTCTACGAGGACGGTCCGGGCGACGGCACCTGGAATTTCAATCGCTATCATCTTCCGCGCGGCGGCGACGTGGCGGTATGGACGCAGACCGCCGAAGTCCTGCCGCCGCTGTCGGACGACGAGCCGCCGAAGGGCATGGCCGAAGTCGCGGGAATCCCGATCATGCCAGCCATCGTGAACGGCATCGCGCACGCCATCGGCCATCGCTTCCGCACGCTGCCGGTCACGCCGGATCGCATCCTGGAGGTCCTGGCATGACGCTGCCGACCCGCCCGCTGACGGTGACCATCAACGGCCGGCGCCACGGTCCCATCGACGTGCCCGAAGGCCTGATGATGATCGACGTGCTGCACGAGATGCTCGGCCTCACCGGCTCGCGGCTGGGCTGCGGCATCGGCATCTGTCATGCCTGCGTGGTGATTTGGGATCGCGATGATCAGACCAGCGAGGCGGTGCAGACCTGCATCACCGGCGCCGGCTTCTTCGACGGCAAACGCATCCGCACCATCGAGGGCATCGCCCGCAGGAATGACAAGGGGGATCTGCTCGCGCTCTCGCCGGTGCAGCAGGCCTTCCTCGACCAGTTCAGCTTCCAATGCGGTTACTGCACGCCGGGCTTCGTCAACGCCGCCACCGTGCTGATCGAGCGGCTCAAACGCGCGCCGGTGCCGCGCGGCGAGGTCGAGGCGACGGTGGCCGCGGCGCTGGAGAAGCATATCTGCCGCTGCACCGGGTACGTGCGCTACTACCAAGCGGTGCGCGACGTGATCCTCGCGACACCGGGCCTGACGCGGGACGGCGCATGATCGTGCGCCGCATCGGTCGGCGCCTCGTCATCATCGCCGCGATTGTCCTCATCGCAGGCGTCGCCGCGGCCGCGGTGGCGACGCGAAACCTCCGCTCCGGCAAGACCGGCGGCCCGCTGCAGGCGGTGAGCGCGCCGGCGGACGTCGTCGCGCGCGGAAAATACCTAGCCGCGGCGGCGGACTGCGCCGCCTGCCACACCGCCCCGGGCGGCGCGCCCTTTGCCGGCGGCCTGGCCATGCCGAGCGGCTTCGGCACGATCTACGCCACCAACATCACGCCCGATCCCGACGACGGCATCGGCCGCTGGAGCGCGGAGGATTTCTGGCGCGCGCTGCACGACGGGATCAGGCGCGACGGACGGCAGCTCTATCCGGCAATGCCCTACACGTCCTATCGCGGCATGACGCGCTCGGATGCGGATGCGATCTACGCCTACATGATGCGGCTACGCCCGATGAAGGTGGCAAATCGCAGGACCGAGCTCAATTTCCCCTTCAACATCCGCCTCGGGATGCTCGGCTGGAACGTGTTGTTCTTGCACGACAGCCTTCCTGCGGTATCCGCCGGAAGCTCTCCGGCTTGGCAGCGCGGCCGCTATCTGGTGAACGTGCTGGGGCATTGCGGGGAATGCCATACGCCCCGCGGCATCGCGGGCGAGATGGAGTTGTCGCGTGCGTTGACCGGGTTCGCGCTCTCCCGCGTCGCCGCGCCCGACATCACGCCGTCCGCGCTCGCATCCCGCGGCTGGACCGCCGCGGGACTGCGCGCTTACCTCGGTCGCGGGCTCGCCCGTCAAGGCTCGGCGTTCGGCGACATGCACCCGGTGATCATGCTCAGCACGAGAAACCTGACAGCGGAGGATCTCGATGCCGTCGCGACCTATCTGCTCGGCGACAAGGCGCCGCCGCCGGCGCCCGCTGCGACGGAAAGCGCCGCCGCAAACGACGCGGGGAGGATGAGCTACGTGGCGCTGTGCGCCGGCTGCCACGGCCTCGACGGCAACGGCGTGCCGAACACGGTGGTGGCGATGCGCGACAACAGCACGCTGCGGCTTGCCGATCCGCGCAACCTGATCGTGGCGATGCTGGACGGCATCGGGGCGGAGAATTTTCCGCATCGCGCGAGCATGCAGGCGATGCCGGGCTTTTCCGACAAGTTGAGCGATGCGGAGGCCGCCGCGCTCGCGAACTATTTGCGCGTCACCTGGGGCGGGCAGAAGGGCGACGTGACGCCGGCGGCCGTGCAGGCGCTGCGCTGAGGGATACTAGCGCAGCGACATCAACGCGCCGGCCGCGGCGCTGAGAATCACCACCAGCCACGGCGGCGTCTGCCACATGAACAGCAGCACAAACGCCGCGACCGCCAGCGCAAAGTCGGCGGCGTCGGTGATGCCCACGGTCCATACCGGCTGATAGAGCGCGGCGAGCAGCAAGCCCACCACTGCGGCATTGACCCCGCGCAGTGAGGCTTGCGCCACCGGCCGCCGGCGCAGCTG
>JAFAHL010000069.1 GCA_019237215.1 Hyphomicrobiales bacterium
TGGCCGAGATCGAGGAGTCTCCGGGCATCGTGCTCTACACGCTCCTGGACGACGAACTTCTGCAACGGCTCGAAAGTCACTGCCGTGAGCTGAGCCTGCCCTGTCTGTCGATCCTGGGTCCGGTCCTGCAGCTCCTACAATCCTACCTCGGCGCCGAAACCTCCCACCGTGTCGGTGCGCAGCACACGCTCAACGCGGACTATTTCAAGCGCATCGATGCGCTCAACTATACGATGCTGCATGACGACGGCCAGCATCTCGAGGATCTGGAGGAAGCCGATGTCGTGCTTGTCGGCGTGTCGCGCACGTCGAAGACACCCACCTCGATCTATCTGGCCAACCGCGGCGTGAAGACCGGCAATGTCCCGGTGGTGCCCGGGGTCGAGGTCTCCCGGCACGTGGAGGAACTGTCACGACCGCTTGTGGTGGGACTCTATGCCAGTCCCGAGCGGATCGTGCAGATCCGACAGAATCGCCTGCTCGGGCTCAGGGCGCATCACGACGGGGATCAATATATCGACCGCAAGGCGGTCGCCGAGGAGGTCGCGTTCTCACGCAAGCTGTGCGCGCGGCACAATTGGCCGAGCATCGATGTCACGCGGCGCTCAATCGAGGAGACCGCCGCGGCGGTTATGAGCTTTCTCGCCGAGCGTCGTCGCCAGCCGGTCGCTTGAGCGATGCCGCTTTGGCTCGCCGGCGAACCGCTCGTGCTCGCGTCCAAGAGCGCGATCCGCCATGCCCTCCTGCGCGACGCCGGAGTTCCGGTCGAGGTCCAGCCGGCCGATATCGACGAACGGACGATCGAGCAGCGGAGCCCGGCGCGCGATGCGGGCGAACTCGCCGCGCTGCTGGCGCGGGAGAAAGCGCGAACGATTGCCGCTCGCCTTCCCGGCCGGCTGGTATTGGGCGCCGACCAAACTTTGACGCTCGGCGAGCGGCGGTTTTCCAAACCCGGCGACCGCGCTGGCGCGCGCGCGCAACTCGCGGCGTTGCGCGGCCGAACGCATGAGCTTCATACCGCGGTTGCGCTAGTGCGAGAGAGCACGATCGTGTTCGAGCACCGCGAGGTGGCGCGGCTCACCATGCGCGCCTTTTCCGACAGCTTTCTCGAATCCTATCTCGATGCCGTGGGGGCTGCGGTCACGGCCAGCGTTGGCGGCTACCAACTGGAGCGGATCGGCATCCAGCTGTTCGAGCGCATCGAAGGCGAGCATTTTGTAATTCTCGGGCTGCCGCTGCTGGCGCTGCTGCAATATCTGCGGCAGGCGGGGTGGCTGGCGGCGTGAATTGCTCCGCACTTTGGGTTATTCGAGAGGGCATGTTCATTCTCGGTCTGACCGGCTCGGTAGGTATGGGAAAGTCGGTGACGGCGCGCTTTTTCGCCGAGCAAGGCGTGCCGGTGCACGACGCCGATGCCGTCGTGCATCGGCTCTATGAAGGGCAAGCCGCGGCGGCGATCGAGGCGGCATTTCCCGGCACCAGCGCGGGCGGCAAGGTCGATCGCGACAAGCTCGCCGCTCGCGTTCTCGGTGACGGCGCGGCGCTGAAACGCCTCGAGGCGATCGTTCATCCCCTCGTGCAGGAGGCCGAGCGGCGGCTTCTGGCCGAGGCCGAGGCGCGGGGCGAGAAGGTGGCGGTGCTCGACATTCCGCTCTTGTTCGAGACCGGGGGAGAAAAGCGGGTCGACGCGGTGGTGGTGGTCTCAGCGCCACACGAGGTCCAACGGTCGCGTGTACTCGAACGCCCCGGCATGACCGTGGAAAAGCTCGAAGCGATCCTGGCCAAGCAGATGTCGGACGACGAAAAGCGCCGCCGCGCGGATTTCGTCGTGGATACGTCGCGTGGCTTCGAGGCGGCGCGCGCCGACGTGCGTGCGATCCTTGACGCGGTTGCTACAATGCCCAGGCGGCGGCGGTGATTCGTCTGACCGCGGCAGCGGATGCGGGAACATAGACGTGCGCGAGATCGTGCTCGATACCGAAACGACGGGGCTTGATCCCTTCCAGGGGCACCGATTGGTGGAGATCGGCTGCATCGAGCTCGTCAATCGCATTCCGAGCGGGCAGAGCTTTCATCGCTACCTCAATCCCGAGCGCGACGTGCCGTCCGAGGCCGCCGCCATCCATGGCTTGTCGAGCGAGTTCCTCAAGGACAAGCCGTTCTTCGCCGAAATCGTCGACGACCTGGTCGCGTTCATTGGCGACGCGCCGCTTGTTGCGCACAACGCGCTGTTCGATCTCGCCTTCCTCAACGCCGAGCTGGAGCGCGTGGGAAAAACGTTGGTGCCGCGCGAGCGGCTCGTCGACACGCTGCTACTGGCGCGCCGCAAATACCCGGGCGCGCCCAACCGGCTCGATGACCTCTGCACGCGCTATGGCATCGACAATTCGCGGCGCACCAAGCATGGGGCGCTGCTCGACGCCGAACTCTTGGCCGAGGTCTATCTCGAGCTGATCGGCGCCCGCCAAGCCCAGCTCATCCTGGTGGACGTCGGCACCAGCGCGACCGGCGCGCCTGCGGGCCCAGCGCCCATTCGCGTGCGACCGACCGCGCTCGCGCTCCGCCTGACCGCCGACGAACGCGATGCACACCTCGCCTTCGTGGCAACGCTCGGCGAAGGTGCGATCTGGTGCGATTATTTGCAGGTGCGCAGATCCGCCGCGAACGCCTGAAGCGCAAGACGGGCGGGTTCTCCACCGCGATCAGTTAGCCGAATCGTCATCGCGGAGCTTGATCCGACGTCTGCGGGTCGAATCACTCTGGCCTGCGCCATCAAGCAAGCGCGTGGCGGGGGCAGGATCGCTAGCTCGACGTGGGCGTTGGCTGCGCCGCCTGCGTCTGGGCCGCGCGCTGCTGATAAAGCGCGACGAAATCGACCGGATCGAGCAGCAGCGGCGGGAAGCCCCCGTTGCGTACGGACGTGGCGACGATCTCGCGTGCGAACGGGAACAACAAGCGCGGACACTCGATCATGACGATTGGCTGCAATGTCTCTGCCGGCACGTTCTGGACGCGGAAAACGCCAGCGAATGTCAGGTCGAAGGCAAACAGGACCGTTCCGGCGCTCTCGGCCTTGCCTTCGAGCTTGAGGGAGATTTCGTAGTCGGTCTGGGCAAGCTGCTGGGCGCTCACGTTGATCTGAATGTTGATCGCCGGCTGCGTCTGATTGGGCGCCAAGGAGCGCGGCGCGTTCGGATTCTCGAACGAGAAATCCTTGATGTACTGGCCAAGCACGCTGAGCTGCGCCTGACCTTGCGGAGCGGTCGCGCTCGGCGCGGGTCCGCCATTGCCGCCGGTGGTGGCCATCGACTCTACCTCTCACTGCCCACAATTGCCGCAGTCGGCGGCGTGGCTAACATAGGCGCTCCGGTCGGACAAGGATATCACGCGCCGCGCTTGGACTTACGCCGCCGCCGGCGCCCCCGATCGGGGATTTGGTGCCATTCGCCCGGCTCAAGCTCGATGACGCCATCGTCGCGCGGGGTACGCCGGGAACTGCGCGCGAATATTGCGAATTTTGCCGCGGCCCACCGGCGAACCGCAGGCAACAACAACGCGGCGCCCAAGAGGTCCGTTATAAAACCTGGAAATATAAGAAGGATTCCGCCGAGCATCGTTGCCATGCCGGGCGTTTCCAAATGCAGTGCTCGAATCCCGTCCCGAGCGAAGGCGGTGCGCAAGCGGTCGAGATCGGCGCGTCCGAACCTTCTGAGCAACAGCACGCCCGCGATGGAGGTGGCGATGAAAAGGCCAGCCGCCCACAACCAGCCGATCAACGCCGCCATCAGAAAGAAGGCGAAGAGTTCGGCTGCGGGGAGCACGAGCAGCCCGATTAATGTCCATTTAACCAAGGACATCGGCCCCATTCCTGCATTCGCTTTGGGCATCAGCCTTGTTGGCGCCACGGTTGGGATCGTCTATGGTCCCGCGGGTGCGACATGCGCCGGCGGTTCGGCGCAAGCCTCTGGATCAGTGCGGTCGCGCACCTACATATTGGTACGGGAACCGATCTCTGCTTCCGCAGATTTGCTATCTGCCGGCTTCCCACTGATCCCGCGGTTCCCGTCAGGGCGGTCGAGAGCGTGCCAGACGTGTTCGATATCTACACCATCATCTTTTTGGCGCTGGCAGTATTCATCTTCCTGCGCCTGCGAAGTGTGCTGGGTCAGCGCACGGGTCGCGAACGGCCGCCTTACGACCCTTATTCCGCGCGCGATGCGGTGCGCGGTGCGACCAATGATAATGTGGTGACGCTGCCCGGCCGGGGCGGTGAGACCGTGCAAAAGCCGGTCGACACGCCTGAGCCGGCCGAGCGCTGGAAGGGCATCGCCGAGGCGGGCTCGACCGTCGCCGCCGGGCTCGACGCGATCGCCCGCGAGGACAAGACTTTCGACGCCAAGCATTTCATCGCCGGCGCGCGGGCCGCCTACGAGATGATCGTCCTGGCTTATGCCGAGGGGGACCGGCGCACGCTCAAGAATCTGCTGTCGCGCGATGTATATGAGGGATTCGAGGCCGCGATCCGGGAGCGCGAGAACAAGGGCGAGACCGTCGAGACCCGGTTCGTGGCGATCGACAAGTCCGACATTGCCGGCGTCGAACTGCGCGGACGCACCGCGCAGATCACGGTCCGTTTCGTCTCGCAGCTGATTTCGGTGACCCGCGACAAGTCCGGCAACGTGATCGAAGGCAACCCCGAAAGAGTCACCGACGTCACCGACGTATGGACGTTCGCGCGCGACCTCTCCTCGCGCGATCCCAATTGGAAGCTCGTCGCCACCGAAGCCGGGCAGTAACCGGGGCGGAGCGCGATGCCGCTGCGTCTGTGCGTCTTCCTCGGAAGCATCGCCGCAGCCGCGCTGGGGCTCTCGATTGCGGCGTGCGCTGAGCCGGGTGACGAGCCGTTGAAACTCGCCGACACTCAGCTCGAGCCGGTCAAATGGGGTGATGTCGACGGCTGGGCGGCCGACGATCACCTGGCCGCGTTCGCAGCGTTCCAGGTGAGTTGCCAGACCTTTCGCAACGTCAAGCGGCCGGAGGACGACCGGCCGATCTACAACGCGCTCCGGGAGGTCTGCCGGGGCGCGGCTGCGGCGCGGCCAGGCAACAAGGAAGCTGCGCGCCGCTTCTTCGAGGACAATTTTCGTCCGGTGCAGATCACTCGTCTCGGCGAGGCGCAGGGTTTTCTGACCGGCTATTACGAGCCGATCGTCGAGGGCTCGCGCTTTCCCAATCCTGAATTTCACGTCCCCCTCTACCGGCGTCCGCATGATCTTGTGGCTGCCGGCTACAAGCCGGGTTCCGGCGACTTTCCCAACAAGGGCGCGCTGATCGGGCGCCGCAACGAGAACAGCGAGATCGTGCCCTACCACGATCGCGGCGCCATCGAGGCGGGTGCGCTTGATGGACAAAGGCTCGAAATCTGCTGGCTCAGGGATCCCTTCGAGGCGCTCGCGATTCAAATCCAAGGCTCGGCGCGGGTGGTGCTCGAAGACGGCACGCCGCTGCGCCTCAACTACGATTCCCACAACGGCTATCCCTACACGGCGGTCGGCCGGGTGCTCATCGAGCGCAACCTCGTGCCGCGCGAAGAAATGTCGATGCAACGCATCCGCGACTGGATGGCCGCCAATCCCGACGAAGCGCCGAAGGTGCGCGCCACGAACCGCTCGTACGTGTTCTTTCGCGTCAGCGGCCTGTCGAACGAGGGCGAGCCGGTCGGCGCGCAGGGCGTTCCGCTGATACCGGGCCGCTCGATCGCGGTCGATAAGATCCACGTCTACGGCACGCCGTTCTTCATCGACGCAAGCTTGCCGATCGAGAGTGCGAAGCCTAACACGTCGTTCCGCCGGCTGATGATCGCGCAGGACACCGGCTCGGCCATCGTCGGGCCGGCGCGCGCCGACCTCTATTGGGGCGCCGGCGATGATGCCGCGCGGATCGCCGGTCGCATCCGCCATCCCGGGCGCTTCGTCATGCTGCTTCCGCGCGAGCTCGACATGATCGCGGCCGGCAAGCACATGCCGGTGCCGGTGGCCAAGCCGAAGATCCCCGCGGCCGAAGTCAAGAAGGAGGAGGGCAAGGCCAAGCGGCACGCGGCGCGCGAACTCGACATGATCGAGGCCGGCAAGCAGGTGCCGCTGCCGGTGTCGAAGCCCAAGATCCCCGAGACCGACGTCAAGAATGACAAGGGCAAGCCCAAGCAGCAGGCCGGCAAGACCGAGGAGAAATCGAAGGCGAAGAAATTGCGCCGCCAAGTCGGCACCGTGCGATGGCGGCCGCGATCATGAGCGCGGGCGAGGGTAAGTCGCGACGGCTCACCGCCGAGGAGCGCAAGCTTTGGGGCCATTTCACGCGCTCGGTCGCGCCGCTGGGGCGAGGGCAGGTGCCGGCTGCTCCCCCGCGGACGGTCGCGACGAGCAAGACGAAATCACCGACACAGGTTCGTCCGCCGGCGCGCGTCGCCGCAGCGGCTGCAAGGACCGCGCCCGGGCTCGAGCCGTTCGATCGGCGGCTCAAGCAACGCCTTGCGCGCGGCACCGAATCGCTCGATGACCGCATCGACCTCCACGGCAAGACCCAAAGCGAGGCGCATGCCGCGCTCATCTCCTTCTTGCGCAAGGCGCAGAGCCATGGCGCCAAATTCGTCCTGGTGATCACCGGCAAGGGTGGCGGCGCGCGCGACGACTGGAACGAGCGCGGCGTGCTCAAGCGCCAGGTGCCGCAGTGGTTGAAACTGCCGGAATTCCGCGGCTACGTCATTGGCTTCGAGGACGCCCATGTGGGCCACGGGGGCGCGGGCGCGCTCTATGTGCGAATCAGGCGGCGGAAGTCAGGGACCAGGCGATACCCCTGATCCCTGATCGCTTTCGAACCCCGCGATTCAGCGGGTCACGACCACCGTCGTTCCCCAGCCCACGCGGTTGTAGAGATCGAGCACGTCGTCGTTGTACATGCGGATGCAGCCGTAGGAGACGAAGCCGCCGATCGAGCCTGGACTGTTGGTGCCGTGGATGGCGTATTCTCCGCCGCCGCTGAGCGTCATGGCGGCTGCTCCCATGGGATTGCGCGGGCTTCCGCCCGGAATGACATTCGGCAGCGAGGGCTTGTCGCGTCTAACCTCGGCCGGCGGCGTCCACGCCGGGCGCAGCTGCTTGCTGTTGATGTACGCCGTGCCAGTCCATTGCTTGCCGGCGCGGCCCACGCCGACCGGATAGCGCACGGCCTTGCCGTTGCCGAGCACGTAATAGAGCGCCCGTTCGCTGGTTTTCACCACCACCGTGCCGCTCGAATAAGTGTCGGAAAAACCTACGATTTCGCGTGCCTGCGCCAGCTGCGGCGTGAGCGCAGCAAGAAGCAGCGCGGCCGAAGCGGCCGCCAAAGCGCGTGACCGATGCATGATTTGACCCGCGTCTGTTGCCCGTTATCCCCTCGATCGTCGACGCCCGACATTTCGTTTGGATTCCCCGAAGCGGGCGGCGACGGATCGGTAACCATAATAATCGAATCTGCGCGCGACCTCAGCCGAAACCGCGCGTTAGGGTTGGTGAATGGTTGAAAATCTCGGCGACTGTGCCGCTCGCGCCACACCAGCGGCACTCAGGTGCGATCAACCTAAGCCCCAATGCGACTTGCGTGGTCAAGCCCGGGGGTGAGGAGTGTGCTGATCGAGTCGAGGCCGGCGTCCGCTAAGCGTCCGCCTTCTTGTTCTGCCGGTTGCCGACGAGATCGTCGACCACGGTCGGATCGGCGAGCGTCGAGGTGTCGCCGAGATTGCCGTACTCGTCTTCGGCGATCTTGCGCAAAATCCTGCGCATAATCTTTCCCGAGCGCGTCTTCGGCAGTCCGGGGGCGAATTGAATGAGATCGGGCGAGGCGATCGGGCCGATCTCCTTGCGCACCCAGGCGACCAACTCCTTGCGCAGTTCTTCGGTCGCGTTTTCGCCTGACATCAGCGTGACGTAGGCGTAGATGCCTTGGCCCTTGATGTCGTGCGGGTAGCCGACCACGGCGGCCTCCGACACCTTGGCATGCGCGACCAGCGCGCTCTCGACCTCGGCGGTGCCGAGCCGATGGCCGGCGACGTTGATCACGTCGTCAACGCGGCCGGTGATCCAGTAATAGCCGTCGGCGTCGCGGCGGCAGCCGTCGCCGGTGAAGTACTTGCCGGAATAGGCCTTGAAATAGGTGTCGACGAAGCGCTGATGGTCGCCATAGACCGTGCGCATCATGCCCGGCCAGGAATCGACGATGCAGAGATTGCCGGTCGCGGCGCCGTCCAGCACCTTACCCTCGGCGTCCACGATCTGGGGAACGATGCCGAAGAACGGCTGCGTCGCCGAGCCCGGCTTGAGACGCGTCGCGCCGGGCAGGGGAGTGATGAGAATGCCGCCGGTTTCGGTCTGCCACCAGGTGTCGACGATCGGGCAACGGCCCTCGCCGACCACGTGGTAATACCACTCCCATGCCTCCGGATTGATCGGCTCGCCAACGCTGCCGAGCAGCCGCAGCGACTTGCGCGAGGTCTTCTTCACCGGCTCGTCGCCGGCCTGCATCAGCGCGCGGATCGCGGTCGGCGCGGTGTAGATGATGTTGACCTTGTGCTTGTCGCAAACTTCCCAGAAGCGCGACATCGTCGGGTAGTTCGGCACGCCCTCGAAAATCAGCGTGGTGGCGCCGTTGGCGAGCGGCCCATAGACGATGTAGCTGTGGCCGGTGACCCAGCCGACGTCGGCGGTGCACCAGTAGATGTCGCCGTCGTGGTAGTCGAAGACGTACTGGTGTGTCATGGCCGCGTAGACGAGGTACCCGCCGGTGGTGTGCAGTACGCCCTTGGGTTGCCCGGTCGAGCCCGATGTGTAGAGAATGAACAGCGGGTCCTCCGCATGCATATGCTCGCAGGGGCATTCCGTCGTCACCACTTTGGCCGCCTCGTGGTACCAGAGGTCGCGTGACGGGTTCATGTTGACGGCGGCGCCCGTGTGCTGGACCACCACGACCCAGTCAACGCCCTCGGTTTTGGCGAGTGCGGCATCGACATTGGCCTTCAGCGGCACTTTCCTGCCGCCCCGCAG
>JAFAHL010000081.1 GCA_019237215.1 Hyphomicrobiales bacterium
CCACGGTGAAAGAAGCGCTGGCGAAGTCCGGCCTCGGCAGTACGCGGGAATACGATCCCGACGCCCTTCTTTATGCCGGCGCCTGCATCGGTTGCCACTACAATGCCGGGCCCACTCCGCTTTCCGTGCGTCCGGAACTCGCGCTCAATAGCGCGCTGAATCTGCCAGAGCCCACGAATTTTATCCACGTCGTGCTCAATGGGATCGGCATAGCTGAAGGCGGTCGAAGCCTGGTGATGCCCAGCTACGCTGCCGCGCTTTCAGATGCCGATATCGCACGGCTTGCCGCTTATCTGCGTCGCACTCGCACGAACAAGTCGCCTTGGACTGATATCGAAAAGAAGATAGCCGTCGCCCGCACGCAACGGACCTCCAATTGAGAATAAAGTAGGAACCGTTCGACGATGACCACGCTCGATCTCAATGGTCGCACCGTCTCGGTGCGAAGTCCGGATGACACGCCGCTCTTATGGGTGATTCGCGATGAGTTCGGCCTGACCGGGACCAAGTTTGGATGCGGCATCGGGATGTGCGGCGCCTGCACCATCCATGTCGAAGGTCGCGCGACGCGATCGTGCATCACCGCGGTGGGCGCTGTCGCCGGCGCCAAAATCACGACCATCGAAGGCCTCGATCCCAAGGGGCGCCATCCGCTGCAAACGGCATGGATCGATCTACAGGTTCCGCAATGCGGCTACTGCCAGTCCGGCCAGATCATGCAGGCGGCTTCTCTCCTGAAGGATTATCCGAATCCGACCGACGACGACATCAACGCAGTGATGGCAGGCAATCTGTGTCGTTGCATGACCTATGTCCGCATCCGTAGCGCCATCAAGCTTGCCGCATCGCGCATACGAGGAGGGTCGCGTGCTTAGCTTCTCCCACACCCCGTGCACGTCCGATCCGGAAGGTTACCCGCTCTCGCGGCGCAACTTTCTGATCGCAACGATCGAAGCAGGGATCGTGCTGGGATACGCCCGCTCGGCGCTCGCCGCTGCCGAGTTTCCATTGGACGCGGGCCGCATGACCACCCCCGGCGATCTGTTCGAGCCGACCATCTGGTATTCGATCGACCGCGACGGCCGAACAACCGTCAACATCATCCGGGCAGAAATGGGCCAGCATGTCGGTACTGCGCTCGCCCGCATCGTCGCTGACGAGCTGGAGGCCGACTGGAACAAGGTGGCAATCGTTCACGTCGATACCGATCCGAAATGGGGCGAGATGGTCACCGGCGGCAGCTGGTCGGTTTGGCAGAGTTTCCCGGTTCTGAGCCGGGCCGGCGCTGCCGGCCGCATCGCGTTGATCGAAGCGGGCGCGAAACTTCTCGGCGTGGATCGCGGCATGTGTACGGCACGCAACGGCGCCGTCGTATGCGGAAGCCAGTCGATCCCCTATGGCGATATCGTGGCACGCGGCCATCTGAACCGAAGCTACACGCCCGACGAGCTGAAGCAGATGCCGATAAAGCCGGCGGCCGAACGGCGTCTGATCGGAGGCGACACCACGGCGCTCGACATTCCCGCCAAGGTCAACGGCGAGGCACGCTACGGGATCGATGCCGCGGTGGACGGGATGATCTACGCGCGTCCCAAGATACCGCCGACGCGCTATGACAGCTCGGTCGTCTCGATCGACGATTCCGCGGCCAAGAGCGTGGCTGGCTACATCAAAAGCCTGGCACTCGATGACCCGTCTGGCACCGCGCCGGGCTGGGTCATGGTCTACGCCGAAAGCTTCATGGCGGCGAGCCGAGCCGCCGACTTGGTAAAGGTCGAATGGAGCACACCCAAGGCCGCGCATGTCTCCGAACAGGATCTGCAACGGCGCGCGGCCGATTTGATCGCCGACAAAAACGGCGGCGCGCTCATCGTCGACGATCCCGGCGTAGATGCCGCCTTCGCCGCGGCGAAACGAACGCTGGAGCAAACCTACACGACCAGCACCGTGATGCATTTTGCGCTCGAGCCAATCAACGGCCTCGCGTTCGAGAAAGATGGCGTGTTTGAGGTGCACACCGGAAACCAGTGGCAGACATTGACGTTGCCGTGGCTGTCCAAGGCGCTTGGCCGGAGTCAGGACAAAATCGTCATGCGCACTTATCTCCTTGGAGGCGGCTTTGGCCGTCGACTTGGCGGCGACTACGCCGTTCCGGTTGCGCTCGCCGCCAAGGCAATCGGCAAGCCAGTCAAAATGATCGCAACGCGATCGGACGATATGCGTTTCGATTGCCCTCGCTCGCCATCAGTGCAGCGATTGCGCATGGCGTTCGGAGAAAACGGCCAGGTTACGGCGATGGAGCATGACGCAGCGGCCGGCTGGCCCACTGCCGCCTACGCGCCGTCCTTCATGCTGAAAGACAAAAATGGCGTCGAATTCGACCCGTTCGCGATCCACGGCGCTGACCATTGGTACACGGTGGGCGCACAGCGGGTCCGCGCCCTACGCAACGACCTCGCGAATCAACGCTTCAGGCCGGGCTGGCTGCGCTCGGTTGGTTCGGGTTGGGTCAACTGGGCGCTGGAGAGTTTCATGGACGAAGCGGCGCATGCTGTGGGCATCGATCCGGTGGCCTTCCGGCTGCGCATGCTTGACGGCGCCGGCCGGAATGTGGGCACGGCGCCGAACTCGGTCGGCGGCGCGCGACGGCAAGCTGCCGTACTCGCTCGCGTCGCTGAAAAGGCGGCATGGGGCGGCACGATGCCTAAAGACGTCGGGCTCGGCGTTGCGACGACGTTCGGCCAGGAGCGCGACATGCCGACCTGGGTCGCCTGCGTTGCCCGCGTGCGCGTCGATCG
>JAFAHL010000313.1 GCA_019237215.1 Hyphomicrobiales bacterium
CACAATAGCCGTTACTCCGCCGCCTCCTTCCAGGTGTCGCGGTGCCCCTTGGGTTTCGCCTTGAGGCGCAGGTCTCGCCACTCCTGGCGGTCGCGCGCGCTGTTGCGGAAAATCTGCTCCTTGCCGGCGAGATATTGCGGCGGACAATGGATGCCCGCTGCGCCGTACCAGGCCGCCGCCTTTATGCTGAAATACGGGTCGACGAGGTGCGGGCGCGCCAGCGCGACGAGATCGGCGCGGCCGGCGGCGATGATGGTGTTGACCTGGTCGGCGGTGGTGATCGCGCCGACGCACATCGTGGCAAGCGCGGCCTCGTTGCGGATCTGATCGGAAAACGGCGTCTGGAACATGCGGCCGAAGACGGGCTGCGCGTCGGCGACGGTTTGTCCGGTCGACACGTCGATGAGATCGCAACCGGCACCCGCAAACGCGCGCGCGACCTCGACCGCGTCGTCGCCGGTAAGCCCGCCATCCACCCAGTCGGTCGCCGAAATGCGAACCGACATCGGCTTCTCGTCCGGCCAGACGGCGCGCATGGCGCGAAAGACCTCGAGCGGGAAGCGCAGGCGGTTTTCGAGGCTGCCGCCATATTCGTCGCTGCGCACGTTGGTGAGCGGCGAGATGAAGCTCGCGAGCAGATAGCCGTGGGCTGCGTGCATCTCCACCATGTCGAAGCCGGCGCGAAGGCCGCGCTCGGTCGCGGCGACATAATCGGCGATCGCTTGGTCCATGTCGGCGCGCGTCATCTCGCGCGGAACCGCGCTGTAGGGGAAATACGGCAAGGGCGACGCCGAGATGATCGGCCATGCGCCCGCGGGGAGCGGCTCGTCGATGCCCTCCCACATCAGCTTGGTCGCACCCTTGCGGCCGGCATGACCGAGCTGCAGGCAGAACTTGGTGTGCGACTGCGCGTGCACGAAATCGACAATGCGCTTCCAGGCCGCCTCGTGCGCGTCGTTGTACATGCCGGCGCAACCAGGCGAGATGCGCGCCTCCTGCGACACGTCGGTCATCTCGGTGAACATCAAGCCCGCGCCGCCGATCGCGCGCGAACCGTAGTGGACGAGGTGCCAATCGTTCGGCATGCCGTCTTGCGAGGAATATTGGCACATGGGCGACACGACGAGCCGGTTCTCGAGCGCAAGTCCGCGCAGCCGGAACGGTTGGAACATGGGGGGGAGCGGCCGCGAGGTATCGGCGCTAAAACCGAGCGCACGCACGTCGCCGGCGACCACCCGGTCCGCCTGCTTGACGAATTCAGGCGCCCGCAGCGCGAGGTTGTCGTAGGTGATGGCCTTGGAGCGCGTCATCAGGCCGAAAGCGAAGCGGGTCGGATCCATGTTCCAAAAACGATCGACGTGCTCGAACCAAACCAGCGAGACGTCGGCCGAGTGCTGGGTCTTCTCCACCTCCTCGCGCCGCTGGCTCTCGAATTGCGCGAGCGCGGCCGCGACGTCGCGCCCGCCCGTCGATCGAAACGCCTCGTAAAGCGCAATCCCGTCCTCCATCGCGAGCTTGGTGCCGGAGCCGATGGAGAAATGCGCGGTCGCCTTGGCGTCGCCGATCAGCACCATGTTGTCGGCGACCCAGCGCTCGCAGCGGATGGTCGGGAAATTGCGCCAGATCGAGCGGTTGGTGATCAACCGATGGCCTTGCAGCTCTTTTGCGAACAAGCCTTCGACGAACCGCGCCGACGCGGCCTCATCGAGCTTGTCGAGGCCGGCGCGCGCGAAGGTCGCCGGATCGGTCTCGGTGATCCAGGTCGAACGCTGCGGCTCGTACTGGTAGCAATGGCCGATGAAGATGCCGTGCTCGGTCTCGCGGAAGAAGAAGGTGAAGGCGTCGAACGGCCGCGTCGAGCCCGTCCAGGAGAAGAAGTTGGGCCGCAGATCCACGCTCGGCTTGAATTTGTCGGCGAAGGTCTCGCGCATGCGGGAATTGATGCCGTCGGCGACCACCACGAGATCGGCGTCGTGGATGATGGGATCGAGCGGCGAGATTTCCGACTGATATCTGATCTCGACGCCGAGCGAGCGAGCGCGCCGGCCCAGAATCTTCAACAGCGTGCCGCGCGAGCACCCGCAGAACCCGTTGCCGCCGATGCGGTGCGTCGTCCCGCGGAAATGGATCTCGATGTCGTCCCAATAGGCGAAATGGCCGACGATGGCACGATAGCTCTCGCGGTCGTAGGTCTCGAAGGTGTCGAGCGTCTCGTCGGAAAACACGACCCCGAAGCCGAAAGTGTCGTCGGGCCGGTTGCGCTCGAACACGGTGATGCGCGTCTGCGGCCAGGCTTTCTTCGCGAGGATCGCGAAGTAGAGGCCGGCCGGACCGCCGCCGATGACGTGAACTTTCATTCCCTGTCTCCGCCCATGCCTCCGCCCATGCCTCCGCCCATGCCTCCGCCCATGCCTCCGCCCAACCCGCCGCGAATCGCTGCACGGCGGGACGGCAACAATTATTTTAGGCTTAAAATATCCCTTCGGCAAGCTTGAAGCTTCAAAATTTTAAGCTTAAAATATGCGGCGAGGCAGCGATTCCCGCCACCCGGAGACGAGGCCATGACGCTTGCGGGCAAGCACGCTTTCGTGACCGGCGGCGGCCGCGGCATCGGGCGCGCGGTCGCCGCCGCGCTCGCCCGCGCCGGCGCCGCGGTGACCGTGATCGGGCGCAGCGAAGCGCCGCTGCGCGAGGCGGTCGCCGCCGGCGAGGCGGCGGGATGCGGCGTCGCCGACGTCACCGACGTGGTCGAGCTCGAGCGCCAGGTGACGGCGGCGGAGGCGGCGCGGGGCCCGATCGCCATCCTCATCAACAATGCCGGCTCGGTCGAATCCGGCCCCTTCATCAAGGCGGATCCGTCCGTCTTCCGCACCATGTGGAACGTGCACCTCATGGGCGCGGTCTATGCGACCCAGGCGGTCTTGCCGGGCATGATCGAGCGCGGTTTCGGCCGCATCGTCAACGTGGCCTCGACCGCGGGTCTCAAAGGCTACGCCTACATCAGCGCATATTGCGCGGCGAAACACGCGCTCGTCGGCCTGACGCGCGCGCTCGCCGCCGAGACCGCGGCGCGCGGCGTCACGATCAACGCGGTTTGCCCGGGTTACACCGACACCGACCTCGTGCGCGCCAGTATCGAGCGCGTCGCTGCCAAGACCGGCCGCGCGCAAACGGACGTGCTCGCCGAATACCAAAAGGACGCCCCGATCGGCCGCCTGATCCGGCCGCAGGAAGTCGCCGCCGCCGTGGTGTACCTTTGCTCGCCGGAGGCCGCCGCGGTCACCGGCACGACGCTCGCGATCGCAGGCGGGGAGATGTGATGGATCAGCGCACCATGCCGCTCGACGCCGAGACCAAGGTCGCCGAGCGGCCGCACGATCACAAGGACGAGCTGCGGCTGTGGCTGCGGCTGTTCGCCTGCAAGGAGGTGATCGAGAGCGAGGTCCGCCGGCGGCTGCGCGACAGCTTCGATGTCACGCTGCCGCGTTTCGACCTGATGGCGCAGCTTTACCGCGCGCCGAAGGCGATGACGCTGGGCGAACTGTCGCAACGCATGATGGTGTCGAACGGCAACGTCACCGGCCTGGTCGAGCGGCTGCTCGAGCAGGGCCTCCTCAGCCGCCGGCCGTCGCCGAAGGATCGGCGCGCGCAGCTCGTCAGCCTGACCGCCGAGGGGCGCCGCTTCTTCCGCGCCATGGCGCGCGCGAACGGCGAGTGGATCGGAGACATGCTCGCCGAGCTTTCCGCCGACGACATCGAGACCCTGATGCGACTCCTGGCTAAGACCAAGACGTCCGCGCGCAAGGCCATCGGCAACGGAGGGCCGCGATGAGCGCAGCCAATCCCGTCACCTTGCCGCTCAAGGACTACAAGGCGCGCTCCCTTCGCCTTGCGGTCGACGGCAAGGTCGCCACCATCACGCTCGACCGGCCCGACAAGAAGAACCCGCTCACCTTCGACAGCTACGCCGAGATCGTCGATCTCTTCCGCGCGGCCGCCCGGGAGAAAGCCGTCAAGGTGTTCGTCGTCACCGGCGCCGGCGGCAATTTCTGCTCCGGCGGCGACGTGTTCGAAATCATCAAGCCGCTGATCGAGATGGAGGCGGCGCAGCTTCTCGATTTCACCCGCATGACCGGCGAGGTGGTCAAGGCGATGCGCGCCTGTCCGCAGCCGATCATCGCCGCCGTCGAGGGCGTGTGCGCCGGCGCCGGCGCGATCTTGGCCATGGCCTGCGACATGCGGCTGGGAACGCCGGGCGCCAAGGTGGCGTTTCTGTTCAACCGCGTGGGCCTGGCCGGCTGCGACATGGGGGCCTGCGCCATCCTGCCGCGCCTCGTGGGCGCCGGTCGCGCGGCCGAGTTGCTCTATACCGGCCGCGTGCTCGGCGGCGAGGAGGCGGAACGCTGGGGCTTCTTCAACCGGCTCGCCACGCCCGACACCGTGCTGGCGCAGGCGCAGCAGCTCGCCGCCGAGCTCGCCGCCGGACCCACTTTCGCCAATGCCATGACCAAGCGCATGCTCGACATGGAATGGGCGATGTCGGTCGAGGGCGCGATCGAGGCCGAGGCGATCGCCCAGGCGCTCTGCATGGAGACGCAGGACTTTGCGCGCGCGTTCCGCGCCTTCGCCGCCAAGCAAAAGCCGGCCTTCGAGGGCAATTGAGATGAGCCTCGATGAGACGCTGAGCTGGCCGTTTTTCGACGATGGCCATCGCCGCTTCGCCCAGGCGCTCGCGCGCTGGGCCGATGCGACGCTCGCCGCGCTGCCGCATGACGACCTCGACGCGGCCTGCCGCGCGCGGGTGAAGGCGCTCGGCGAGGGCGGCTTCCTCAAGGCGGTGGTGCCGGCCGAGCACGGCGGCCTTCATCGCGCGCTCGATGTGCGCACGCTCTGCCTTGCCCGCGATATCTTGGCGTTCCGCGACGGGCTCTCCGACTTCGCCTTCGCCATGCAGGGCTTGGGCACGGCCTCGATCTCGCTGTTCGGCTCGGCGGCGCTCAAGGCGCGCTATCTGCCGCCGGTGCGCGACGGCCGCGCCATCGCCGCCTTCGCCCTGTCGGAGCCGGAGGCGGGCTCCGACGTCGCCGCGCTGGCAGCGACGGCGAAGGCCGATGGGGCCGCGCACCTGCGTATCGACGGCACCAAGACCTGGATCTCGAACGGCGGCATCGCCGATCACTACGTCGTCTTCGCACGCACCGGGGAAGCGGCCGGCGCCAGGGGACTCTCGGCGTTCGTGGTCGATGCCGACACGCCCGGCCTGAGCGTGAGCGAGCGCATCGAAGTGATCGCGCCGCACCCGCTCGCCAAGCTGAGGTTCGAGGGCGTGCGCGTGCCGCTTGCCAACCGTCTCGGCGGGCCGGGCGACGGCTTCAAGGTCGCGATGGCGACGCTCGACGTCTTCCGCTCGACCGTGGGCGCCGCCGCGCTCGGCTTCGCCCGCCGCGCGTTGCATGAAACCGTGGAACGGGCGGCGAGCCGCAAGCTGTTCGGCGCCCCGCTCGCCGAGCTGCAGCTCACGCAAGGCGCGATCGCGGAGAGCGCAAGCGAGGTCGACGCATCGGCGTTGCTGGTCTATCGCGCCGCCTGGACCAAGGACCAAGGCGCCGCGCGCGTCACCCGCGAGGCGGCGATGGCGAAAATGTTCGCAACCGAGGCGGCACAGCGCGTGATCGATCGCGCCGTGCAGCTGCACGGCGGCCTCGGCATCACCAAGGGCGTCAA
>JAFAHL010000413.1 GCA_019237215.1 Hyphomicrobiales bacterium
GATCTCAGGTGGGGCGCCTGAGCGAATTATGCAAGATTACCATGAAGTTGTGCGCATTGGCCAGGGATTGGTGGCTGGCGGTGACGTAAGAGATTCCGTGTCAGGTGCATGAAGGAGTACTCCCTGCGGTCGACCAAGACCCAACAAAGGAGCACCCCATGCCACAGCGCGCTGCGACGATTAGGAGTTTACCGGCCGCCTTCGAGGTGGTGAAGGCCATGCAAGCGAATGGGCTGGATTGGGGCGAGGGCTATCGTCCGCTTGGCCGGCAGGCGCTGGCCGAGATCATCGAGACCGAGATGGCGGCGGCGGTCGATCGCTGGCTGGAGAGCCTCGAGGCCGAGGACGCCGCCGATCGCCGCAACGGCTATTACCGGCGCGGGCTGTTGACCGAGCTCGGCGACATCGAGCTTTCCGTGCCGCGCACCCGCCGCTTTTGCCCGACCGAAGTGGTGCGCGCCTACGCTCGGCGCTCGCCCGAGATCGACCGGACGATCCTGGCGGGTTTCGTGCTCGGGCTTTCGACCCGCAAGATGGGCGAGGTTTTGCTGTGTCTGCTTGGCCGGCCGGTCAGCCCGGCGACGGTCAGCCGGGTGGCGCAGAGCCTCGACAAGGCGGTCGCAGCCTTCCACGCCCGCCCGCTCACCGGCCGCTACAAGGCGCTGATGCTCGACGGCGTCGTGCTCGCCCGCAAGACCGGGGCGGGCGCGCTGCGCCGGCCGGTGCTGGTGGCTTTGGGCCTCAGGCATGACGGCAAGAAGGAGGTCATCGACTTCCGCCTGGGGCGGAGCGAAAGCGCCGCCGAATGGGAGCGCTTCCTCGCCGACCTTTACAAGCGCGGCCTCACCGGCGAAGGCCTCGACATGATCTGCGTCGACGGCGGCTCGGGCCTCTTGGCCGCCCTGCCCATGGTCTACGACAAGATCCCCGTCCAGCGCTGCTGGGCGCACAAGATCCGCAACGTCCTCAACAAGGTCAGAAAAGCCGACGAGAAGGCGGTCAAGGCCGACCTGCACGCCGTCATGAACGCCGCGACGGCGATCAAGGCGCGCTCGGCCGCCCGCCGCTTCGCCGAGCGATGGGGCGAAGCCTACCGCGCCGCCGTCGCCTGTCTGCGCGACGATCTCGATGAGCTTCTGACCTGCTTTCGCTACCAGACCCTCGCCGAACGCAAGGCGGTGCGAACCACCAACGCGATCGAGCGCCGCTTCCGCGAGGTCCGCCGCAGAACCCCCCATGGGCGTCTTTCAGGATCGGACCTCGATGGACCGCATCCTCTTCGCCGTCTTTATCCATGAAAACAAAATGCAGGGAATCCCAACCCTTCTCGCCCTGACACAAAATCTTTGACGTCACCGCCTTGCAGGCTGCCTTCTGGGCTCGCGCCATTGTCTCCCATGATGAAAATCACAAGGGTATTTTCCAATTGCCCGGATTGCTGAATCGCGTCGAGCAGGCGGCCGATGCTGTAGTCGGCATGCGACAGGGCGCCGGGCCGTTGACGCCAAGCAGATCGGCAAGGACCTCGGCGTGCGCTATGTCTTGGAGGGCAGCGTGCGGCGGGTCGGCGAGACGATCACGATCAACGCGCAGCTCATCTCGACCGAGACCGGCGCTCATGTGTGGGCGGATCGGTTCGACGGCGAGCGCAGCAAGCTCGGCGAGCTTCCGGTCGAGGCCGTGTCTCGTCTCGCCAATTCGCTTGGCGTCGAGTTAGTCAAGGCCGAAGGCCTTCGCACGATCCGCGAGCGGCCGAGCAACGCCGACGCGGTCGACCTCGCGATGCAAGCCGAATACAAATGGAATCTTCCCGACAGCAAGGCGAATTTGAACGACGCCGTGACGCTGGCCGAGCGCGCGCTTGCTCTTGACCCGCAGAATGTGCGCGCGCTGTGGGTTCTAGCGTGTGCTTTGGTCCTTCGCGTGTGGGAGCACTGGAGCGATGATCCGGCAGGCGACATTGCGCGCGCCGAGAAAACGGTCGATGCGGCCTTGGCCCTTCAGCCTGACAATCCATGGGTTCATTACGCGAGGGGTCAAGTCTATGCGGTCAAGCGGCAGTGGCGACCGGCGATCACCGAGTATGAAGCTGCGATCGCGCTGGACCCTAACAACGCCAACGCCCATGCGCGCGCCGGCTTCAATAAGAAGTATCTCGGCCGCGCCGAGGACGGCTTCGCCGGCGTCGAAGCCGCCCTTCGGCTGAACCCGCGCGATCCGGGGAACGTCCCTTTGTGGCAATTCTACACGTGCACCCTCCATTGCTTCCTCGGGCAGTGGGAGCAGGCGATCCCATGGTGCGAGAAGTCGATCGCGGGCAACCCTCAGATTTGGTATCTGTACGCCCTGCTGGCCGCCGCCGACGCCTGGGTCGGGGACGACAAGGAGGCGAAGGACGCCGTCGCCCAACTGCAGAAGCTCTATCCCGGCTTCACCATGCAGACCTGGGCCGGTATCGCCCTAAG
>JAFAHL010000664.1 GCA_019237215.1 Hyphomicrobiales bacterium
GCGGTGAACGCCATGAAGCCGGGCGACATCCTGTGCCTCGAGAACACCCGCTTCCATCCGGGCGAGGAGCGCAACGATCCCGCCTTCGTCGCGCAGCTCGCTGCGCTCGGCGACATCTTC
Source organism: Hyphomicrobiales bacterium (assembly GCA_019237215.1). Taxonomy (GTDB): domain Bacteria; phylum Pseudomonadota; class Alphaproteobacteria; order Rhizobiales; family Xanthobacteraceae; genus VAZQ01. The sequence continues at coordinate 121 of JAFAHL010000664.1, forward strand.
GTCAACGACGCCTTCTCGGTAGCGCACGGCGCCCATGCCTCGGTCGAGGGCATTGGTCACCGGCTGCCGACCTATGCCGGCCGCACCATGCAGGATGAGCTCGAGGCGCTCACGAAAGTATTGCAAAGCCCGATCCGTCCGCTCGCGGCGATCGTGGGCGGAGCCAAGGTGTCGACCAAGCTCGACCTGCTCGGCAATCTGCTGGCAAAGGTCGACACTCTCATCATCGGCGGCGGCATGGCCAACACGTTTCTGGCCGCGCGCGGATATTCGGTGGGTAAGTCGCTGTACGAGCGCGATCTGCTGCCGACTGCACGCGAGATCATGGCCAAGGCGAGTGCCAAAGGCCGCGAGTTCGTATTGCCGGTCGATGCCGTGGTTGCCAAGACCTTCGCCGCCAACGCGCCCTCGCGCGTGGTCGCGGTGGACAGCGTGGGCAGCGATGAGATGATTTTGGATATCGGCCCGCGCAGCATCGAGCATGTCTGCTCCGTGCTCGCGCGGGTCAAGACGCTCGTCTGGAACGGGCCGTTCGGCGCCTTCGAGTTGGAGCCTTTCGACATCGGCACGGTCGAGGTCGCCGAAGCCGCGGCGGAACTCACCGCCGCCGGGAAGATTATCACGGTGGCGGGCGGCGGTGACACGGTCGCGGCGCTCAATGCCGCCGGCGCGGCCGGGCGATTCACCTATGTCTCGACCGCCGGCGGCGCCTTCCTCGAATGGCTGGAGGGCAAGCCGTTGCCGGGGGTCGAGGCGCTCAGGGGTCGTTGACGGGCGACACAGCAATCCGCCCTTTGCCAACGGCGCAAAGAGGCGGCAAAATCACTGATGAATGTGCAAACGATTGGAGGAGGTTGCGATGAACCTCGCTGAGCTTCACAAGGTCGCCGAGGCCATGGTCGCGCCGGGCCGCGGCATTCTCGCCGCCGACGAGTCGTCGGGCACCATCAAGAAGCGGTTCGACGCGATCGGAGTGGAATCGACCGCCGAGAATCGCCGCGACTACCGCGAGCTGCTCTTTCGCTCGTCCGAGGCGATGTCGAAATATATTTCCGGCGTCATTCTCTACGACGAGACCATCCGCCAAAATGCCAAGGACGGCACGCCCCTGGTCAAAGTGATCGAGAACGCGGGCGCGATCCCGGGCATCAAGGTCGACAAAGGAACGAAGCCGTTGCCGTTCGCTCCCGGCGAACTGATCACCGAAGGCTTGGATGGTCTGCGCGAGCGCCTGGTCGAATATCGCGGGCTCGGCGCCAAGTTCGCCAAATGGCGCGCGGTGATCGACATCGGCCCCGGCATCCCGAGCTATGTCGCGATCATGACCAACGCGCACGCGCTCGCGCGTTACGCCGCGCTCTGTCAGGACGAGGGCATCGTTCCAATCGTCGAGCCGGAAGTCTTGATGGACGGCGATCACGACGCAGAGCGCTGCTACGTGATTACCGAGTGGATGCTCAAGACCGTGTTCGAGCAACTTTACTATCAGAAGGTGGCGCTCGAAGGCATGGTGCTCAAGCCCAACATGGTGGTCGCGGGCAAGAAGTCGAAGAACCAGGCCGGCGTCGATGAGGTAGCAGAAAAAACCGTGAAGGTGCTCAAAGCCTGCGTGCCCGCCGCTGTGCCCGGAATCGCTTTCCTCTCCGGCGGCCAGTCGGACGAGGAGGCAACCGCCCACCTCGACGCCATCAACCGCATCGGCGACCTGCCGTGGCGGGTCACCTTCAGCTACGGCCGCGCGCTGCAAGCGGCGCCGCAGAAGGCCTGGTCCGGCAGGAGCGAAAACGTCGCGGCGGCCCAGCGCGCCTTCACCCATCGCGCCATGATGAACAGCCTCGCCACGCGCGGGCAGTGGAAGCAGGATCTGGAGAGGAAAGCGGCGTAGCCGAACGGTCGCCGATCCGACCCCGTCGGCGTGTTTTGCGGCGGCCACGCAACTATGCCGCAGTGCTCGGGTTTTTTACCGTCTCGTAGGGTTGCGGCTTTATAAACGCCCCCAAACTGCCCGATTGCGGGGGCAATCGATGTCCATGGCGTCCCGAGATAAACCGGCTGATCCGCGCCGCTGCGTCCCGCGCCTCTATCTCGTGACCCCGCAGGATCCTGCCGGGCTCGCGCAGCGGCTGGCGCAAGCGCTCGACGCGGCCGACGTTGCCGCCGTGCTGCTGCGCCTACCGCAGGCCGATGAGCGCACGCAGGTCAATCACGCCAAGGCGCTCGCGCCGACGGTGCAGGGCAAGGGCGCGGCACTCCTCCTCGACGGACATCCCGATCTCGCGGCGCGCGCCGGCGCCGACGGTGCGCACCTGAGCGGGATCGAAGCATTCATGACGGCGCTCGCGACGCTCAAGCCCGCGCGCATCGCGGGCTGCGGCAGACTTGCGACCCGGCACGACGCCATGGTCGTCGCCGAAGCCGGCGCGGACTACGTGATGTTCGGCGAGCCCGACGCCGCCGGCCGCCGGCCCGCCTTCGATGCGGTCGCCGAGCGCGTGGCGTGGTGGGCGGAGCTGTTCGAAACCCCCTGCGTCGGGTTTGCCGCCTCGCTCGAGGAGCTGGAGCCGCTCGCGGCGGCGGGCGCCGATTTCATCGCGCTTGGCGATTGCATCTTTGCCGATAGACGCGGGGGCGCCGCAGCGATGGCCGAGGCGGCGCGACGGCTGGCGGCTGCGGAGACGGTCGCATGAGAATTGCGCGCCACGCCGCGGCCGGCATTCTAGCGCTCGCCTTGTCGGGGGCCGTGACCGCACCTGCCTCCGCGCAGGGGCCGGTCGAAGTCAGCCCACCCACGACGCCGCCGGCGGCAAAACCGGCTGCCAAGCCGGCCCCCAAACCGGCTCCGCCCAAGCCCGCTGCGACCCAGGCCGCAGTCCCCGCACCGTCGCCGGCCGCGCCCCGGCGCGAGGCCGATCTTGCCTACGGCGCCTACCAGCGCGGCTACTACATCACCGCCTTCGCGGCCGCGACCCGTCGAGCGGACGAGCAGAAAGACCTCAAGGCGATGACGCTGCTCGGCGAGCTCTATGCCAACGGCTTGGGCGTTGAACGCGATGACAAAAAGGCGGCCGAATGGTATCGGCTGGCTGCCGAGCGCGGCGATCGCGAGGCGATGTTCGCGCTCGCCATGTTGCATTTCAGCGGCCGCACTGGCGCCGTCGATCGCGAACAGGGTGCCAAGCTGCTCGCCGCCGCTGCCAAGCTCGGAAACGCCGCGGCCGCCTACAACCTCGCCTTGCTTTACATCGAAGGCCAATTGTTCCCGCAGGATTTTGTGCGCGCGGCCGAGCTCTTTCGCAGCGCCGCGCAACTCGGAAACGCGGAAGCCCAGTACGCGCTGGCAACCCTCTACAAGGAGGGCCGCGGCGTGCCGAAGGATTTGGCCGAGGCCGCACGGCTTCTGGCTGCGGCCTCGCTCGCCGACAACACCGATGCCCAGGTCGAATACGCCATCGCGCTGTTCAACGGAATAGGCGTCGCCAAGGACGAGCACCTGGCGGCGATACTGTTGGCGAAGGCCGCGCGCAAGGGCAACCCGATTGCGCAGAATCGGCTCGCCAACATCCTCGCGGTTGGACGCGGCGCCAATCCCAATCCGGTGCAGGCGATCAAATGGCACATCATCGCCAAGGCCGGCGGGGTGAGCGACATTCCGCTCGACACGTTCGTGCAGCAGCAGCCGCCGGACATCCGTGCCGCCGGCGAAAAGGCAGCGAAGCCTTGGGTCGACGCGCTCAAGGAGTTGCGCGCGTCGCGCTCTTGACGTGAACGCCGTCTGCAGGCAGACCCCAGCCGTCACCATCATGCTCGCCTGAGCGGGCATTGAGAGCCCACCGCGGGTCCATCGTTTCCGCTGCGCGGTCCATCATGCTCCGCTCCGCCCTTCTCAATGTGATGATCAAGGCCGCGCGCAAGGCCGGCCGCACGCTCAAGCGCGATTTCGGCGAGATCGAGCACCTACAAACCTCGCTCAAGGGACCGGCCAATTTCGTCACCGCCGCGGACCGGCACGCCGAGGAAATCCTGCGCGAGGAGCTCGTGCATGCACGTCCCGGCTACGGTTTCCTGGGCGAGGAGGGCGGCGCGCGCGAAGGCTCAGACAAGACTCACCGCTGGATCGTCGATCCGCTCGACGGCACGCTGAATTTTCTGCACGGCATCCCGCACTTCGCGATCTCGATCGGGCTCGAGCGCGAAGGCACGATGGTCGCCGGCGTGGTCTACAACCCCGCCAATGACGAGCTGTTCACCGCCGAGCGCGGCAAGGGCGCCTTTCTCAACGATCAGCGCTTGCGGGTGGCGGCACGCAAGCGGCTCGCCGACGCCGTCGTCGCCTGCGCGTTGCCGCATCCCAGCCGCGGCGACGTGGAACTCGCGCGCAGCGAGCATATCGCGATGCAGGAGCGGGTCGCCGGACTGCGGCGGTTCGGAGCCGCCGCGCTCGACCTCGCTTGGGTGGCGGCCGGCCGCCTCGATGGCTATTGGGAGCGGAGCCTCTCGCCGTGGGACATGGCGGCAGGTATCGCGCTAGTGCGCGAAGCCGGCGGCTTCATCACCGATCTCGACGGACGCGAGGAAATGATCAAAACCGGCGGCATCCTCGCGGGCAACGAGGACATTCACCGCGAGATGCTGCGGGCGCTCAAGGAGGCGCAAAATGCGCCACCGATCGCCCAGCGGTCTACGGCCTGAGCGCGTCGATCCGGGCCTCGGCGGCGTTCGGCCGGCGGCCCTGCTTCTTCCTTCCGCCGCGGCCGTGCCTTATTGTGAGTCGAGGTAGGGGCGCTGATCGCCATGGCGCAAGACATCGATCCGTTTAAGCTCTCCTCGCCGCGGATTTTCCTCGTCCGGATGGTGGTGTTCCTCACGCTGGGCGCGCTGGTCGTGGTCGTGCTCTACAAGCAGATCTGGACAGCGTTTCTCGCCAATCCCGGCCTCAATGCCTTGATCATCGCCGTGCTTGCGGTCGGCATCGCACTCGCCTTCAGGCAGGTCATCCGCCTGTTCCCCGAGATCGACTGGGTGAACGGATTTAGGCTCGCCGACCCCGGGCTGGCGGTCGAACGTCCGCCGGTCTTGCTCGCACCCATGGCTGTGTTGCTGCGTGATCGCATCGGCCGCATGGCGATCTCGGCGCAGGTGATGCGGGGCATCCTCGACTCGATCGCGGCCCGCTTGGACGAGGCACGCGACATGCTTCGCTACATGACGGGCCTGCTCGTCTTCCTCGGCTTGCTCGGCACGTTCTGGGGTCTGATCGAAACCATGGGCTCAGTCGGCAACGTGATCAACAGCCTCAAGCCGGGCGGCGACGCCGGCGCCATATTCGACTCGCTCAAGGAAGGGCTCGCCGCGCCGCTCGGCGGCATGGGAATCTCGTTCTCGTCCTCGCTGTTCGGACTTGCCGGCTCGCTCGTGCTCGGCTTCCTCGACCTGCAGGCCGGTCAAGCCCAGAACCGCTTCTATACCGAGCTCGAGGATTGGCTCTCGACCACCGTGCGCGACCTCGGCGTGGGCAGCGACGTAGCGACAGGCGTGCCTGCGGCGGGGGCGGCCTCGGGCGACCTGAGAGCCGCGATCGACCGCCTGCGCGAGGCGATCACCAACGGCGGATCCAATCGGGCAACGACCACCGCCATGGCCAATCTGGCGGAAGCGATTCAGGGGCTGGTCCATCACATGCGCAGCGAGCAGCAGATGATTCGCGACTGGGTCGACTCGCAGGCCCAGCAGCATCGCGAGGTCCGCCGCCTGCTCGAGCTGCTCGTGCGCGAAAACGTCAACAAGTAGGACGAAACCCCAAGTAGGACCCAATGGCTCTTGCACGCGCCCGCCGCGACAGCGGCATGAACTACTGGCCGGGATTCGTCGACGTGCTGTCGACCCTGATCCTCGGCATCGTCTTTCTGCTGACCGTGTTCGTGTTCGTGCAGTTCTATTTGACGCAGGAAGTCACCGGCAAAGACACCGCGCTCAATCGCCTCAATGCGCAAATTGCCCAGCTCACCGAGCTTCTGTCGTTGGAGAAGACCGGCAAGCTCAGCCTCGAAGAGCAGCTCAACATGCTGCGGTCGAGCCTGTCGGCGGCGGAAGGCGAGCGCGACCGTTACAAGGGCCTTTACGACGGGATCGGCGGCGTGGGCGATGCCCAAGGCAAGGCCGCCGAGCTCAGCGGTCAGCTTGACGCGGAGCGGCGGCTCAGCGCCCGGGCGCTCGCGCAGGTCGAGGTACTCAACCAGCAGATCGCCGCGCTGCGACGCCAGCTCGCCGCGCTCGAAGAGGCCCTCGATGCAAGCGAGAAACGGGACAAGGAATCACAGGGTCGCATCGCCGATCTGGGCCAACGGCTGAACGTGGCGCTCGCGCAGCGAGTGCAAGAACTCTCACGCTACCGTTCCGATTTCTTCGGGCGGCTGCGGGTCATTCTCGGCAATCGGCCCGACATCCGCATCGTCGGCGACCGGTTCGTGTTCCAGTCGGAAGTGTTCTTCGACACCGGCAGGGCCACTCTGGACAAGCCCGAGGGTCTTGCCGAACTCGACGGGCTCGCCACCGCGCTGCTCGAGCTCGAAAAGAAGATTCCGGGCGAGATTCCCTGGGTGTTGCGCGTCGACGGCCACACCGACGTGCGGGGAATCAACAGCCCGCAGTTCAGGAACAATTGGGAGCTGTCGGTGGCGCGCGCGATCTCGGTGGTGCAATACCTCATCAGTAAGGGCGTGTCGCCGCAACGGCTCGTCGCGGCGGGCTTCGGCGAATTCCAACCGATCGATCCCGACAAGACCGAGGAAGCCTTTAGTCGCAACCGCCGCATCGAGCTCAAGCTGACCGAGCGGTGAGGCCGATCGCGTGTCCCACCCGATGAAGCATATTCCATCGGACACGATGGTCAGCTCGTCTTTCACGCTTCGCCGCTATACGGCCGCGGACGAAGCTGAGGCGATCGAATTGTGGCGGCGCACCTGGCAGCTCGCCTATCCGCAGATCAACTTTAACGACCGCGTCGACTGGTGGCGCCAGCGCTGGCGCGACGAGCTCGTGCCGGCGACAACGATCACGGTAGCGGAAGCCGAAGGACGAATGCTCGGCTTTGTCACCGTCGATCCCAGCACCTTCGACATCGATCAGACCGTGGTCGCCCCGGAAGCGTGGGGATTGGGCGTCGCCGCGGCGCTGATTGCCGAAGCCAAGCGGATATCTCCCGCCGGCCTCGATCTGCACGTCAACAAGGACAATACGCGCGCCATTCGCTTTTATGAAAAGCAGGGCTTCGTCATCTCCGGCGAAGCGCTCAATTGGCGCTCGGGCGCGCCCGTCCACAAGATGAGCTGGCGGCCGTGAGCGTCGGTGCCCTCGACGTCAGGCTCCGAAGCAACCGCCTTCAGCCCCAGTGCACGGCAACGAGAGGTCAGGTCTGGAATTGCAGCCGCGCCAGCCGCGCGTAGAGGCCGCCGGCGGCGACGAGCTTCTCATGCGTGCCTTGCTCGACGATTCGGCCCGCCTCCATCACCAGAATTCGGTCGCAGGAGAGCACGGTCGCGAGCCGGTGCGCGATGACGAGGGTGGTGCGCTCCCGCATTAGCCGCTCGAGCGCGGCTTTGATCAGAGTCTCGCTCTCGGCGTCGAGCGAGGACGTCGCCTCGTCGAGCAGCAGGAGCGGCGCCTCGCGCAGGATCGCGCGGGCAATGGCGATGCGCTGGCGCTGGCCGCCCGACAGCGTCACCCCGCGTTCGCCGGCCGCGGTATCGAACTTTTGCGGCAGCAGGCCGATGAACTCGAGCGCATGCGCGAGCTCGGCCGCGCGCTCGACCTCCGCGTCGCTGGCGTCGGGGCGGCCGAAACGGATGTTGTCGCGGATCGAGGCGGCAAAGACGATGGCGTCCTGCGGCACCAGCGCGATGCGCCGGCGTAGCGCGAGCGGATCGACATCGACCAACGGCACGCCGTCGAAGCTGACCACGCCGGATGTCGGATCATAGAAGCGCAGGATGAGATGGAAGATGGTGCTCTTGCCGGTGCCCGACGGGCCGACGATGGCGACCTTTTCACCCCGCCGCACGTCAAACGACACGCCGTCAAGCGCCAGGCTTGCCGGCCGCATCGGATAGGAGAAGCGGACGTCCGCAAAGCCGACTTCGCCGCGCGCCGGCTCCGGCAGAGCAGTCGGCCGCGGCGGGGCCACGATTGCCGGCCGTATGTTCAAAATCTCGAACAGCCGCTCGGCCGCGCCGGAGGCCTGCGACAGCTCGCCCCACACTTCCGAGAGTTGGCCGAGGCCGGCGGCCGCGAACACGGCGTAGAGCACGAATTGGGAGAGCCGCCCGGCGCTCATACGGCCGGTGAGCACGTCCTGCGCGCCGACCCACAGCACGACGACCACGCTCGCGAAGACGAGGAAGATTGCGATCGCGGTGAGGATCGCGCGCGCCCGGATCGAATGACTCGCGGCGAGGAAGGCGCGCTCGACTGCGGCGGCGAACCGGCTCCTGGCCAGCGCCTCGTTGGTGAAGGCCTGCAGCACGCGCACCGCGCCGATCAGCTCGGACGCGTAGGCCGTGGCATCGGCGAGCGTATCCTGGGCCGCGCGCGAGCGCCGGCGCACCGCCCGGCCGAAGCCGTAGAGCGGCAACACGATGACTGGTATGGCGGCGAGCACAAAGGCGGAGAGACGCGGGCTCGTCACCACCATCATCGCAGTCGCGCCCAAGAACAGGACCAGGTTGCGCAAGGCTACGGAGACCGAGGCACCGACCGCGGCCTTGATCTGGGTGGTGTCGGCGGTGAGCCGCGAGATCAGCTCCCCGGTCTTGGCCGCATCGAAATAGGCGAGCGAGAGCGAGACGAGATGGCTGAACACCCCCTCGCGCAGGTCGGCGACGATACGCTCGCCCAACGTGGTGACGAGATAAAAGCGCGCGGCACTCGCCAGCGCGAGCACCGCCACGATGGCGATCATGACGGCGAAATAGCTGTCGATGAGGCTGGCGCTCTCGCGCGAGAAGCCGAAATCGATCATGCGCCGGACCGCGACCGGCACCACCAAAGTGGTCACCGCTGCGATCAGAAGAGCGAGGAGCGCCGCGAGCGCCCGCCAGCGATAACGCGTGATGTAGGGCATGAGCGCGATGAGCGGCCGCAGCTTGCGGCTTTGCACCGGCGTGGCGGCGCCCGCGGCCGCGCTTTGCGGATGCTCGACCGCAACTGCGCGCGCGGCGTCTCGCTCGGCGACGTTCATCTCAAGCTGCCCTTTGCAACCTCGGCCGAAAGGGGGCGAAGCGGGCGCGACAATGCCTCGGCGAGCGTCAGGTAGCAATCGGCCGCCGGCCCGCAAGATCGCCGCTTGGGCTGCGACTTGTTTCCCCTGGCGGCCTGGGCTATAGAGCCGCGACTTTTTCTCGACCACGCGCGCACAACGCGCGCAGGATGATGGCCCATGAAACCCGACCTGCACCCGGACTATCACACCATCAAGGTGGTGATGACCGACGGCACCGAATTCACCACCCGCAGCACCTGGGGCAAGGAAGGCGACACCATGCACCTCGACATCGACCCCAAGTCGCATCCGGCCTGGACCGGCGGTCAGCAGCAGCTGGTGGATCGCGGCGGGCGGCTCTCGCGGTTCCAAAAGAAGTTCGCGGGTATCGGGCTCAAGAAATAACGCGCGCACCCGCTTGGCGCGCTAGAACCCCCGTTCGCGCGGGGGTTTTTTCATGCAGATTCCCCGGCTGATCGGCGCGGGACCACGGCGATGCCGCCCGTGGCGCGCGGGCGCGATGGGCGTGCGCCCATGAACTTTGGTCGGGATCACTCCCGCTCGAAGGCCGCCTTGAGCAGGCCGATCTGGCGCTCGACCGGATTGCCGCGATCGACGCGTGCGGGCGGTGCGTGCATGGTGGCATCGAGCCGGCGCACTGCCCTTTGCAGCGCCTTGGAGCGCTCGATCAGTTTGCGCAAGCGTTCCGGCAAAAGCCTGACGTTCTGCTCGTCGCTGTAATCGCTGCTTGCGAGCTTGACCTTGGCCTTCTCCTTGTTGGCCTGGGCGAGCGACATTTCGCCCTCCTTGACCGCGCGGTGGAGCAGAAGCCAGGACGCGAGCTGCATCAGCCGGGTGGTGAGCCGCATGCTTTCGGTGGCGTAAGCGAGCGCGGCGTTGCGGCCGAGCTTCTTCGATTCTTGCCGGCCGGGGCCATCGAGATAGGCCGCGGTCTGTTCCACCAGCGCCATCCCGTCACGGAACAGGTCGGCGAAGGCTTGTGAGCCCGCCAGCCTCTCGCCGAAAGACACGGCCCCGTTGACCGACTTCTCGGACATCGTCCACGCCTCACGCTACATACACGTTTTTGCTTTTGCGCCAGCCCCTGGCGAGACTGGAACCATTGCGCAGCCGCCGACGGCTGTCCAGCACCCGCCGAACAAAGCGTTGCACATAGTTGCCGGCCGGCAACGCGGTCCCAGGGCGGAGAACGGACCGCGAAAAGGCATTTTCGCCGTCCTGAAATGAAACAGGCGACGAAAAAAGAGCCGCCGTAGCCGGCGGCTCGAAGTCTAAACAGGGAGGCGTCAAACAGAGTGGACAGGAGCCACTCAATGTCCAGAAGATGGACGCGCCTAGTAATGGTCGCGAAAGCTTAACAAGGTCTTAAGATTTTAAATAATTTGTCGCCCGCCGGAGAAATCCGACCGCCGCCGAGGCGCCGCGAGCGCAACCCCTCCGCCGCGAGACACGGCTCGGACCTCCCATATCGACGTTTCCTACCTCTTGAAGAACTGATCGGCCACGTTGCGCGAGCCCTGCTTGCTGGCAATTGCCGCCTGCAGCCGCGCGATCTCGTCGTTGAGAACCGCGATGCGCTCCTCAAGCTCCTTGATCGAGAGCAGCGCGAGATCCTGCCCGATCTCGTGCACGATCTTCTTCTTCGGGCGATCGTCATCATCCATTGCCGGCATCGCTCGCCTCCGCTCGAGAGCCGATGAAAAATAGCCGCCGACGCCGCCATTGTCACATGTCCCGCCCCGACTTAAGGAAGCGCCGTACGCCGCGTCAGCGAAGGACTTTTGCCATGCCCGCGTTGCCCGCCCACATGACCGCGATCGCGATCCGCGCTCCCGGCGGACCCGATATGCTCGTGCCCGAGCAGCGTCCGCTGCCGCAGCCCGGCGACGGCGAGGTGCTGGTGAGGGTCGTGGCCGCCGGCGTCAACCGGCCGGACGTGATGCAGCGCCAAGGCCTATATCCGCCGCCGGCCGGCGCGACCGACATTCCGGGGCTCGAGATCGCGGGCGAAGTGGTGGCGCTGGGCGCGGGCGTGAAACGATGGAAACGCGGCGACAAGGTCATGGCGCTGGTGGTCGGCGGCGGTTACGCCGAATATTGTCCGGCGCACGAAAGCCATGCGCTGCCGGTGCCGCCGGGCCTCACGCTCGTCGCCGCCGCCGCGATCCCCGAGACCTTCTTCACCGTCTGGCACAACACCTTCGAGCGCGGGCGGTTGAAGGCGGGCGAGACGTTGCTCGTCCACGGCGGCTCGTCGGGCATCGGCACCACCGCGATCCAACTCGCCAAGTCATTCGGCGCGCGCGTGATCATCACCGCCGGCTCGGCGCAGAAGTGCGATGCATGCCGCAGGCTTGGGGCCGACGTCGCCATTAACTATAAGAGCGAAGATTTCGTCGCCGCGACGAAGGCCGCCACCGAGGGCAAGGGCGCAGACGTCATTCTCGACATGGTCGGCGGCGACTATATCGAACGCAACTACGAAGCCGCGGCGGTCGAAGGGCGCGTCGTGCAAATCGCGCTGCAGGCCGGGCCGAAGGCCACGGTCAATTTCCATCGCATCATGCTCAAGCGCCTCACCCACACGGGCTCGACCTTGCGCGCGCGCTCGATCTCCGACAAAGGCGCGATCGCGCGCGCCGTGGAGGAGCACGTGCTGCCGCTGATCGCGGCGGGTCGGGTCAAGCCGGTGATCGACGCCACCTTCCCGCTCGCCCAGGCGGCGGCCGCGCATGCGCGCCTGGAGGCGAGCGCGCACATCGGGAAGATCGTGCTGACGATCTCAACTCCATGAAATCCTTGATCTTTCTCCTGCGCGCGGCGGCGCGGCGCGGGCGTCCTCCCGACCCTTGCGGGCGCGCGCGGGCCGCGAAATCGACGTAAATCGACGTAAGGTTCCACTAACGCAGGGCGCTCGCGGATTGCGTCAGTCCGGCGAAGGGGTCGGCAGGGGTGAAGCTGGGAGGACGTCGGTTGCATTTCGTGCGCGCCTGCGTGGCGGCGATGTTGACCGTGCTCATGGTCGACCTTACTCCGGCGCGCGCGGTGGAGGCGATCAACGTGCGCACCGACGCGCAGGCAATCGACCTTACCGACGCCGCCGAACGCCATCGTACCGAGACCGACCGCCTGCTCGTTTCCGCTGCGCCCGGCCCCGACGGCATCATCCGGCGGATGGACGTGCGCGCGCGCGAGGGCAACACCAATTGGGCGGTGTTCGCGCTCGCCAATTCCGGCGACGAACAGATCGAGCGGCTGATCGTCGTGCCGCATTACCGCATGGTCGGCTCGGGCGTGTTTTGGCCCGATCTCGGCCTCTCGCGCGTCGCCAACATCACCTCAAGTGGCGAGCGCCCCGACCGCCAGGACAGCGCCACCGCCGATATCTTCCGCATCACGCTCGATCCCGGCAGCGTCATGACCTACGTGCTGGAGTTGCGCACCGACAAGCTCAACCAGCTCTACCTGTGGCAGCCCGAAGCCTACAAGGACAAGGTCAACAGCATCACCCTCTACCACGGCATCGTGATCGGGATCGCCGGATTGCTGGCGCTGTTCCTGACCATCCTGTTCGTGGTCAAGGGCAGCATCATGTTCCCCGCCGCCGCCGCGCTCGGCTGGGCGGTGCTCGTCTACATCGGCATCGACTTCGGCTTCTGGGGCAAGGTATTCGCGCTCTCGCCGGACTCCGAGCAAATCTGGCGCGCCTCGGGTGAGGCGATTCTCGCGGCGACGCTGGTCGTGTTCCTCTTCGCCTATCTCAATCTCAACCGCTGGCATGTTCGCTACGCCCACATCACCCTCGCCTGGCTCGCCTTTCTTGCCGCCCTCGTTGCACTTGCCTTGTATGAGCCGCCGATCGCCTCGGGCATCGCGCGCGTCTCGCTCTTTGCCGTCGCTTTGCTCGGCTTCGCGCTGGTCGTCTATCTGTCGTTCCACGGCTTCGACCGAGCCGTGCTGCTGATCCCGACCTGGCTGCTGCTCGTGCTGTGGGTCATCATGGCGACGCTGGCAGTGACGGCGGTCATCACCAACGACGTCGTCGGGCCGGCGCTGCTCGGCGGGCTGGTCCTGATCGTGATGCTGATCGGCTTCACCGTGATGCAGCACGCCTTCGCCGGCGGCGTCACCAGCAGTATCGTCTCCGACGTCGAGCGCCGCGCGCTCGCGCTCACCGGCGCCGGCGACATGATCTGGGACTGGGACGTCTCCGCCGACAAGGTGTTCACCAGCCCGGAGACCGAGGCGCTGCTCGGCCTCAAGCGCGGCGCGCTCGAAGGTTCGGCGGCAGGTTGGCTCGAGGTGCTGCACCCGCTCGACCGCGACCGCTTCCGCGCCGTGCTCGACAGCGTACTGGAGCAGCGGCGCGGAAGGCTCAGCCACGATTTCCGCCTGCGCACGCCCGACGGCCATTACTTCTGGTTCGCGCTGAAGGCGCGGCCCGTGGTGGGATCGGACGGCGAGGTGGTGCGGCTCGTGGGCACGCTCACCGACGTCACCGAGTTCAAGAACGCCGAAGAGCGGCTCCTGCACGACGCGGTGCACGACAATTTGACCGGGCTGCCCAATCGCGAGCTCTTTCTCGACCGGCTGGAGGGCGTGCTCACCTTCGCCAAGGCCGATCCCGCCGCGATCAAGCCGACCGTGATCGTGATCGATCTCGACCGCTTCAAGCAGGTCAACGATTCCGTTGGCATCGCGGTCGGCGATTCGATTCTGCTGACGCTGGCGCGGCGGCTCGGACGGCTGTTGAAGCCGCAGGACACGCTTGCGCGACTGTCGGGCGACCAGTTTGGGCTCATTCTGGTGTCGGAGCGGGAAACCGAGCGCATCATCAACTTTGCCGAGACGCTGCGCAAAGGACTGCGCGCGCCCATCACCTTCAATGACCGCGAGCTGTTTCTCACCGCTTCGATTGGGATCGCGCTGGGAGACGGTGAGCCGCGCCGCGCCGAGGAGGTGCTCAAGGATGCCGAGCTCGCGATGTACCACGCCAAGCGCATCGGCGGCGACCGCATCGAAGTGTTCAAGCCCTCGATGCGGGCGCGCCAGAGCGACCGCGTGACGCTCGAATCCGAGCTGCGGCGGGCGCTCGAGCGCGAGCAGATCAAGATCTTGTACCAGCCGATCGTGCGGCTCGAGGACCGCTTGGTCGCGGGCTTCGAGGCGATGCCGCGCTGGGATCACCCCAAAATGGGCCGCGCCGCGCCGTCCGAGTTCATCGCCATGGCCGAGGAGGTCGGCCTCATCGTCGATCTCGGCATGTACGTGTTGGAGCGCACCGCCCGCGAGTTGAGCAGCTGGCAGCGTGCCGTGCGCCGTCGCGATTCGGTGTTCGCCACCGTCAACATATCGTCGCGGCAATTGCTGCGGCAGGACCTCATTCACGATCTGCGCACGGTGATTGCGCGCGCGGGGCTTGCGCGCGGCACGCTCAAGCTCGAGCTCACCGAGGCACTGGTGATGGAGAATCCCGAGCACACCGCGCAGATGCTGCAGCGAATCCGCGACCTTGGCGCGGGCCTGGCGCTCGACGACTTCGGCAGCGGCCACTCCTCGCTCGCCTACCTGCAGCGCTTCCCGTTCGACACCATCAAGATCGACCAGTCGTTCGTGCGCACGAACGGCAAGGGGGCGCGCCCCGTGGTCCTGCGCTCGATCATCTCGCTCGCGCACGATCTCGGCATGGAAGTGGTGGCCGAGGGCGCGGAAACCGATTCGGACGCGGTCGAGCTCTCTCAGCTCGGTTGCGAATATGCGCAGGGCCATCACTTCGGGGAGCCGATGAGCGCGGAGGACGCCAAGGCGCTGCTGCAGGACGATGATGTGCGCGAAGAGAGCGATCCCGCGCCCCGCAAACGAATCCTCCAGTAGCGAGCTGGATTCCACTCGCCCTCGTGCGCACGCGGACAGGTGCCAAGGCGTGGTGCGTTGAAGACGCACCTGGACGCGCTCATGACCGCAATCCATCCATCTTCGCAGAGACGCTTGTGCAAAGAAGATGGATGCGCGGGTCAAACCCGCGCATGACAGCTACTGATACGGTTAGGTCCGCAGGCGGCCTCGATCCGACGCGTGCGCGGCTGCGTTACGCGTGCCCAGCCTCGCTCGAGAGCATGCCGAGATCGATGCCGATCTTTTTCAGGGCCTTCTCGTATTTGCCGCCGGTGTCCTGACCGAAAATCAGCTC
>JAFAHL010000364.1 GCA_019237215.1 Hyphomicrobiales bacterium
GATCAGGCCGCCGACCGCCGAGATCACCACCAGTGGGCCTGTGCGGGCGACCATCGGGATGCTGTAGTCGAAGATCGCGATGCGCCGCGGTTGTCCCATCAGCCCCGCGATGTGCCACGGGATGGTGGTGATCAGCATTCCCCAGAACCACAACCATAACTGCCACCGGGTAGCCGTCTTGGACCAAAGCGGCTTGCCGGTGATGCGCGGCCACATCTCGTAGGCAATGGCAAAATACATGATAACGGTCGCGCCACCGAAGATCAGGTGGAAATGCGCGGTCACCCATGAGGTGTTGTGGATCATCGCGTTCATTGCGTAGCTCATGTTGATGAGCCCGCCGAATCCGCCGAGCCCGAGCATCACCAGCGACAGGCCGACCGCAAGCACCATGGGCTCGTCCCAGGGAAGGGCGGGAATCCACCCGAGGAGACCGCGGCCGCCACGGTGACGTCCGGCGATCTCGAGGCTCGCGGTCAGCGAGAATACGGTGAGCAGCGTCGGCAAAGCGACAAAGAAGGTGAGGAAGGACTGCAGGAACTTGAAGCCGCTGCCGTGTTCCGGATCGGCGAGCAGGTGGTGCAGTCCGACAGGAAGCGAGAACACCAGAAACATGACGAAGGTGAGCCGTCCCATCGTGTCGCTGTAGAGACGCCCACCCGCCGCCTGCGGCACGAGCGTATAGAATGCGATATAGGCCGGCAGCAGCCAGACGTAGACGATGGCGTGCAGCGTGACCGAAAACAGAGTACGGCCGAGCGCGGCGTCAATCAGGTCGCTCACGCCGAACGCGCGCGGCAGCAAAATGCCGGCGAGCTCGATCAACACGCCGGAGGCCGTCCACGCCCACAAGATCGCGGTCGCGGTGAAGGCGAACATCGCAAGCGGCACCGGACGGCCGGGATTATCGCGCTTCCAACCGGTCATGTTG
Source organism: Hyphomicrobiales bacterium (assembly GCA_019237215.1). Classification (GTDB taxonomy): domain Bacteria; phylum Pseudomonadota; class Alphaproteobacteria; order Rhizobiales; family Xanthobacteraceae; genus VAZQ01. The sequence continues at coordinate 932 of JAFAHL010000364.1, forward strand.
ACGACCATGACCGCGACCCAGATCATTGAGCCGCCGATCAGCAGGAATGCGCCAAGGTAATACCACGGGCTCGCCAGAAGCGGCGGGTAAAAGGTGTAGAACACCGACGCCTTGCCGGAGAGCACCGTCGCCACGGCCATGAGGGTGCCGGCGAGGCAGATCACAAAGCCGATCCAGGCCGCCGCGACGCCGCGAAGGGGACGGCCAAGACTCGTCGCCGCCACCGCATAGCCGAATCCCATCGCGAAGAAAGTCGTGACGACGTAGGCCATCGCCGTCCCGTGCAGGGTGACCGACGCGTAGTAGGCGTCGGGATCGTCGAGCGGCGCCGGCAACGGGCTTCGAATCAGCATCTGCCAGGCGCCCAGCAGGACCGCGACGACGAACACCGCAAACGCGACCCAGAAATGACAGAGCGCCAGGATGCTAGTGTTTCTCACAGCGCGTCCTTTCCAAGGGGCCCTGGTCCGCGAATTTCTCTCTCGGCGTCACGCTCACTCGCGTCCACATCGCGTGGTGGCCGAGGCCGCAGAACTCGTGACAAGGCATTTCGTACTCGCCCGGCTGGGCGAACGTCGTGCGCACCTCGGCGACGAAACCTGGCACCACCATTGTGTTGACGTTGGTGTTGGGTAGGAGGAAACCGTGTACGACGTCGGCGCTGGTCAGTCGGAACGTCACGGGCGTTTGCGCCGGCACGACGACGCAATCAGGCACGAAGTCGTACTGTTCGGCGATCAGGCGCACCGTCGCCGAGCCGTCGGGCTCAATCGCGGTGCCGAGATTGCTTTCGACGAACTCCCCGGCCAGATGCAGCGTCTGCGGATCGGTCACCTCTACGTTGCTCGCCGGGTGCAGCGCGCCGCTCACGCCCGTGACGACGATCACCGCCATCATGACCCCGAGCATAGCCGCCATGACGGCCACCCAACGGTTCTCGGTGCGCTCGACGACCGGCTCTGGAACGACACCGTCCGCGAGGGGGCGTTGCAGAGGATTTGAAGACGGCTCAGCCAATCGGGCCTCGCGGCAGGAAGAGGAGGAAGTAAAAGGCCATCCATCCGATGAAGAGCAACCCCACGGCGATGGAGGCGACAAGCAGCGCGCCCAT
>JAFAHL010000399.1 GCA_019237215.1 Hyphomicrobiales bacterium
CAACGCGCACCGAGCTCAAGCCACAAGGGTGTGTTCGACGTCCACGGGGAGAAGTTCAGGATAGCGCGTCTATCGGCTGTCGGCCGATGCGACACGGGACACTCCCTGATTAGGTCCCAGCACCACCACGAGCGCACCCGTCTTCACCCGGCTGTAGAGATCGATCACATCTTCATTGGTCAACCGGATGCAGCCCGACGAAATCGCGTGTCCGATCCATCCCGGCTGGTTCGTGCCGTGGATGCGATAGAGCGTGTCCTTGCCATCGGCGTAGAGGTAGAGCGCGCGCGCGCCCATTGGATTGCTTGCGCCGCCTTCGACGTAGTTCGGAAGCGGGCCGAGCCGGCGCTTCTCGCCCTCGGTCGGCGTCCATCCTGGCCACTCTTCCTTGTGGCCAACCGAGGCCACGCCAGCCCAGGGCTTCTCGCCCACGATCGCGCCGTAGCGAATCGCCTTGCCGTCGGGCAGCACGTAATAAACGTAGCGCGCGTCGGTATCGACCAGGATCGAGCCGGGCGATTCTTTGCGGTGGTAGTCGACGACCTGACGCCGATAGGCGGGCGCAATCCACGCCTGCTGGTAGGGCGGGTTTGCCAGTTGCTGGCGGTCGCGCGCGGTGAAATTGGCATCGAACACCGGACCGGACTGCATGCAGCCGGCAAGCAGCAGTCCGGTCAAAACAACGACGATGCCTCGCACCGACGGCATGGCCCAAGTCCGCGCGTATGTACGGCGGTCAGCCCTTGGTGACGACGGGCTGTGGATACTTGCCGATCGGAGCCTTGCCAACCGGATACTTGCCGATCGGAGCCTTGCCGACCGGAGGCGCCGGAGGAGGCGGCTCCTTACGTGGCAGATCGGCGGCGGCGGCGGCGCCCAGCATGCCCAAGGACGCGGCAGTTGCGGTAAGAATCTTCAGCATCTGACCCCCCATGTTTGATCCGCCGAATTTCCCACCGCTGGACGTGTGCGACAATGGAAAATGCTGGAGCCGAGGGCTTTTTCTGGCATCTGTTGCACAAACGCCACCTCTGGCGGAGCAACGTCCTTCACCACACCGCGCGCTCCCCTAGATTTTGCCCCAATTTTCAACGTAGTAGGAACGAATTTAGGGATTGTGCATGCGGGACTTCTTCAGAAGCGTGAGGTTAGGCGCGGCGTGGCTGATGGGCTTGGCCCTGCTCTCGCCGCTGGCCGCACAATCGCCCGCCGACCAACAAGCCGCCGAGGGCACCGTCAATATTTACAACTTGGACCGTGAGGCACACGTCGGCGGGGTCGAGATTCATGGTCCGATCAGCAAAGCCGTGGCCAGCCAAGCCATGCAGCTGATCAGGACCATCCGCCCAGACGTTGATGACCTGAAAGTCCTCCTCAGCTCGCCGGGAGGAGATGTCCTTGCGGCGATGGAACTGGGCGAGGAAATCAGGAAACAATGGGCTTGGACAACCGTCGACGAGGACGGGGAGTGCTTCGGCGCATGTGTGCTCGTCCTGGCGGCAGGCGTGCGGCGAATCCCTACGCCCGAAAACGTGGGGCTTCAGCGCATGAACTTCGACCAGAAAGAGTTCGTCGCGAATCTGTCCTCCGATAAAGGCAAACAAAAATATGCAGGGGTGGCCAAGAGGGTCGAGACTTACTTGGCCCGCATGGGAATGCCGAAAAAGCTCTTCCAAGAAATGAGCGCGCAGCAGTCTTCGCCCAAAGTGCGTCTGCTCGATGCTGCTAAACTCAAAACGCTGGGACTGGATGGCAGCGATCCGGCTTATGAACAGTGGCTGCGCGAGAACAACAATCAGCGACCACCGCCATCAAACTAAGAATGACTTACCCTTGCTGATTCAAAGCGGATGCCTCCGGGTCACCGGCGGCAGTAGCCCACCACCAAGCTTCTCGATAGGGTAAGGCGCACGGAGGCTTCCAGATGAAAGCCCTAATCTATTCATTGATCGTCGCCAGTCTCGTCTCAGGGCGGGCACTGAGCGCGGATGTGCCGTCGCTCGTCGGGACATGGACCGGACAGCGGGATCGGATTGCCAAGGTGGAAGGGCGGCGCGGTGGACTTGCCACACTGGTCATAACGCAGCAGCAAGGCAACACCTTTGTTGGGCATTTGAAACGCTCAAACCCCACCGGCGATGAGGATGAGCAGCTCTGGGGCGCTTTCGCGCCGGACGGTCAGCTCATGATGGGATCGGACGAGGAAGGGACTTACATCTTCCGCCTCGTCGACCAGAACACCCTAGATTATTGTTATAGCGAGGCCGGACCTTCCCCGCGCTCCGTGTGCGCCAGGCTCGCCCGGCAGCGCTGATTTTTACCGTTGCCGCCACAGCAAGGGACGCGCGCTTGAGCGCGTCTTGCGAGTATGCTGAACCGACCGGGCGGCAACTTCACCGGCGTGACAATTCCAGAGAGACTGCTCGCCACGGTTGATGAAGCGATCGAGTGAGGTGACGGATGTCCGTGATCGGCCGCGCATGTCGAGGCCGCTCGCGATTCAGCTCTGACGGGCGATGACGGTTAATTCGCAATTTCGGGCATCGTGAACGCTCCGCTTGCGCGGCCGGAGGGAAACGCAATGGAACTGCGGCTGTTCGGGCGCACCGGCATGCAGCTCTCGGTGCTGGGCTTCGGCTGCGGCGCGGTCGGTGGACTTATGGTGCGCGGCGATCCGCCCGACCAGGAGCGCACCGTGGCGCGGGCGATCGACGCCGGCGTGAACTATTTCGACACTGCGGTGCAATACGGCAACGGCGAGTCGGAAAAGAATCTCGGCCGCGTGCTGCAAAGGCTCAAACCGGCCAACGTGGCCGTCGGCACCAAGGTCCGGCTGCCGAGCAGCGACTTCGGAGGCATCGCCGACGCCGTGGCAAAGTCGCTCGACGGCAGTCTGGCGCGACTACGGCTCGACCGGGTCGACATCTTCCACTTGCATAATGCGATCACCGAGACGGGCGGCGGGGAAGCGCTCAGCGTCCCACAGGTGCTCGGTGAGGTCGTGCCGGCGTTCGAGCGGCTGCGCCAGCAGGGCAAGACGCGTTTTCTTGGGCTCACCGCCGTCGGCGACACCGCGGCGCTGCATCAGGTGATCGACTCGCGCGCCTTCGACAGCGCGCAGGTGGTTTACAATATGCTCAATTCGTCGGCTGCCGCTGGACTGCCGACGAATTATCCGGCGCAAGATTATGGACGGCTGTTCGATCATACCAGGGCGGCCGGCGTCGGCGTCGTCGGAATCCGGGTGCTCGCCGGCGGCGCGCTGTCCGGATCGGCCGCGCGTCATCCGATTGCGAGTCCGCCGCCCGAGCCGATCGGCTCGGCCATGAACTACGACGCCGATGTCGCGCGCGCCCGCCGCTTGATGCCGCTGATCGAGGAAGGGTTTGCCGCGAGCCTGACCGAAGCCGCCACGCGCTTTTCGCTCTCGCATCCTGCAATGGGCGTCATCCTGGTCGGTATGGCAACGCCGCAACAGTTCGAGGATGCGCTCGCGGCGGTCCAAAAAGGTGGGCTGCCGCCCGCCGCGCTCGACCGGCTGGCGGCGCTGCAACAGGCATTTGCGGGCGAACCCCGTTGATCGCTGAAATCGCAGGCCCAGTTGCAGCCGTTGCAACAGGGGTAGAGAGTAGGTCGGCCGGCGCGCAGGCGACCGCCGGGCGGTGCGTCAACAGGGAGGCTTGCATGAATCGAAAGATCGTTGGAATTGGCGTCGGCATGGCCATCATGCTTGCTGCGTCCACCGCCATGCGTGCACAAAATTCTCCAGCAGGCGCAGGCATCGACGTGGCGCTGCGTGGCGCGGTTGAGCGCAAGGACGTGCCGGGCGTGGTCGCGCTGGTTACCGATCGTCGGCGCGTGCTCTATCAAGGCGCCTTCGGCGTGGCAGACATCTCGACCGGGCGCGTGCTCGCAGCCGACGCGCTGTTCCGCATCGCCTCGATGACCAAGCCGATCACGTCGACGGCAGCCATGCAGCTTGTCGAGCAGGGCCGCTTCGCTCTCGACGATCCGGTCGAAAAGTATCTGCCGGAATTTGCAAACCTGAAGGTCTTCGACTCGTTCGACGCGACGAGCGGCGCCTATCGGCTCCGTCCGGTATCCAGGCCGCCGACAGTTCGGCATATCCTCACGCACACATCCGGCCTCGGCTATCCGTTCACGAGTGCGATCCTGCGCGACTTCAAGCCGCAGCCCGGCGAAAACTATCCATTCGGCGGTCCCTTGCTGTTCGACCCAGGCGAGCGTTGGCATTACGGCACCAGCACCGACGTTGTCGGCAAGCTGGTCGAGAAAGTGTCAGGCCAGAAACTCGAGGACTATTTCCGCCAGCATATCTTTGTCCCGCTACAGATGGCGGACACCTCCTACAACGTGCCGCAGGAAAAGGCCTCGCGCCTCGTCGCCGGGCAGCAGCGCGCGGGCGAGCGCATGGATGGCGCCATCGTCGTGCAGACGCCGCAGCCCGATCTCACCATACCGGAACCAATCGGCGGGGGCGGTCTGGCCTCGACTGCGAACGACTATGGCCGCTTCACGCGCATGCTGCTCAATGGCGGCGAGCTCGACGGGGCGCGCGTGCTTAAAGCCGAGACCGTGGCGCTGATGGGCCAAAATAATATCGGCGCCGTGTCGGTGCCGGCACTCAAGAGCGCACTTCCACGGAGCGCCGACTTCACCTTCATTGCGGACGGCCGCGACAAATGGGGTCTCGGCTTCCTGATCACGACCGATCAAGTACCCGGCAAGCGCTCCCCCGGCAGCCTGAGCTGGGGCGGCATCAACAACACCTATTTCTGGATCGATCCGAGCCGCGGCATTGCGGGCGTGATCTTGATGCAGTACCTGCCGTTCGCCGACGCCAAGGCGTTGGCTGTCTACGATGTGTTCGAGCGCGGGGCCTATCAGCTCGCGAGCGCCGAACGATAACACCAGCGGAAGGGTCACTGGCCGCGCCGATGCCGGACAAGGGCGACTTTGGCTCGAGCGAATCGCACCAAACGCTCCCGGGCGGCGAGCGCGTGCTGATCCGCCGGGCGCGGCCTGAAGACGTGGCGCTATACCCGAATTTTCTAGCCGATGTCAGCGCCGAGGATCTGCGGCTTCGGTTTTTTGCGCGCGTCGCCGAGCTCAGCAAGCAGGAGAGCGATAAGCTCAGCCATCTCGACTACAGGCACGAGATGGCTTTCGTCGCCCTCGACGAGGGCACGGGCCAGATGCTCGGGCTCGTGCGCTTAAAAGACGAGCTCGACGAAAAGACGGCTGAATTCACGATCCTGGTGCGCTCGCGGGTCAAGGGTCACGGGATCGGCTGGCTGCTGATGCAGCGCGTCATCGACTACGCCAAAGCAAAAAGTCTGCGGCGCGTGTATGGCGATGTGTTGGCCGAAAACGCGACCATGCTGCAAATGTGCGCCGAACTCGGTTTCCAAGCGCAGGATATGGGACCGGACCTCAAGCGCGTCGTGCTCGATCTCGAAACATCGGCAGCCAGCGATCGTCAGCCCTCTGGCGCCGTTAGCAAACGCTGATCGACGGCAACGCCGCTCCGCGGCGATCGGCGCTCC
>JAFAHL010000497.1 GCA_019237215.1 Hyphomicrobiales bacterium
AAGGCTGCGCGTTGCGCACGACCGCGACCCAGCTCGTTTTCGCCGACGGCAATCCGCAGGCGCGCGTCATGTTCGTGGGCGAAGCGCCGGGGCGCGACGAGGACATCGAGGGCCTGCCGTTCGTCGGCCGCTCGGGCAAGCTGCTCGACCGGATGATGGCGGCGATCGGGCTTGATCGCACCTCGGCCTACATCGCCAACATCGTGCCGTGGCGTCCGCCCGGCAATCGCACGCCGACGCCGCAGGAGTCCGCGATCTGCCTGCCTTTCACGCTGCGCCAGATCGAGCTCGCCGACCCCGATATATTGATCTGCCTCGGCAATCCTTCGACCCAGACGCTGCTCAACAGCAAGGACGGCATCCTCAAGACGCGCGGGCGCTGGTTCCCCTTTCACACCGGCACGCGCGAAATCCGCGCGATGGCGACGCTGCATCCCGCCTATCTTCTGCGCCAGCCGCTGCAGAAGCGCCTTGCCTGGCGGGATTTTCTGGCGATCAAGAAGGCGCTGGCGACCTAGCGCCACGCTCCGCAATCAGCAAAGGGAGGCACAGCATGGCAAAGGCGATCGAGCACGTGCACTGGCCGAACGCGCCCGACATGTGGATGCCCTATGCGCCCGCAATCAAGGTCAAGGGCGGCACCACCGTCTATCTCGCCGGCGTCACCGCGGCGCCGGTCTACCACCACCACCCGCACCGGCCGGAAGAATTCGATACAATGCCACGCGATATGGCGGGCCAGGCCCGCGCCGCGCTCGAGAACTTGAAGCGCGGCCTCGAGGCGGTGGGTGCGACCTTCGCCGACGTGGTGACCGCCGACCGCTTCGTCACCGATCTTTCCGACCAGGATGCGCTCAACCGGGTGTGGGGCGAGTATTTCCGCGACGCCAAGCCCGCGACGACGACAGTGCAGGTGGTGCGGCTTGCCACCGATCCGCGCTGCCTCGTCGAAATCAACGCGGTGGCGGTGATCGACTGATCGGGCGCCGGCCGCCTCGCTATCCCGGCAACGCGAACTTGATGGCGAAGATCACCGCCAGGATCACCACCGCCGGTTTGGCCTCGGCGAATTTACCGGCTATCAGCTTGGCCAAGGCATAGGTGATGAAGCCGAGGCCGATGCCGGTGGCGATCGAATAGGTGAGCGGCATGGTGACCGCGGCCACCACCGCCGGCGCATATTCCGTGATGTCCTGCCAATCGATCTCGGCAAGTCCGCGCGTCATCACGCAGGCGACATAAAGCAGCGCCGCCGCCGAGGCGTAGGCGGGAATCATCCCGGCCAGCGGCGCGAAGAACAATGCCAGGAGAAAGAACAGCGCGACGAAAACGGCGGTCAGGCCGGTGCGGCCGCCGGCCGACACGCCGGCCGCGCTCTCGATATAGCTCGTGGTCGTCGACGTGCCGATGAGCGCGCCGAACATGGCGGCGAAGCTGTCGGCGAGCAGCGCCTGCTTCATGCGCGGCAGATTGCCGTCGGCATCGAGCAGACCAGCGCGGTGGGTGACGCCGATCAACGTGCCGGCATTGTCGAACACGTCGACCATGAGAAAGCTGAACACGATGATGATGAAGGTCAGCTCCGCGATGCGGGAGAAATCGAGCTGCAGGAAGGTCGGCGCGAGCGAGGGCGGCGCCGACACGATGCCGGTGAACTCGGCGAGCCCGAGCGGCAGGCCGCTGAGCGCCGCCGCGAGGATTCCGATCAGCGTGGCGCCGATGACGTTGCGGTAATTGAGCGCCACGATGACGATGAAGCCGGCGAGACAGAGGATCGCCGGCCACTGCTTGAGATCGCCGAGCGTGACCAGCGTCGCCGGATTGGCGACCACGATCTTGGCTTCTTCGAGCGCGATGATGCCGAGAAAGAGCCCGACGCCGGCGGAGATTGCCAATTTGAGATTCTTCGGGATCGAGTTGATGATGTATTCGCGGATGTTGAAGATGGAAATGAGGAAGAAGAGCACCCCCGAGCAGAACACGCCGGCGAGCGCTTGCTGCCATGTGTATTTGTGGCCGAGCACCACGGTGAACGCGAAGAACGCATTGAGCCCCATGCCGGGCGCGAGCGCGATGGGATAATTGGCGTAGAGCGCCATCACCAAGGTCGAGACCGCGGCCGCGATGCAGGTCGCGACGAACACCGCGCCCTTGTCCATGCCCGCATTGCCGAGGATTTGCGGGTTGACGAAGACGATGTAGACCATGGTGAGGAAAGTCGTGATCCCGGCGATGAACTCGGTACGCACATCGCTGCCGCTCTCGCTCAGGCCGAAATAGCGATCGAGGAACGCACGCTCGCTCGAAGGCTTGGTCGCGTCGGTCATCTAACTCCCCCAGCCGATTGAACGCTCGGCGAGCCGGCCTGCAACCAAGGGCGTCGGCAAGATGCGGCCCGCGGCCGCGCAACCATAGCGGCGAAGCGGCCGGAGCGAAGGTTATCACTGATTCCGCCGTCGAGCCGGTGCTGCGAGCGATCCGCGCCCCATAGGGTCTTCCTATCGGTCAAGGCTCGCCCTGACCTCTATTTCGCGCGACTGTAAGACCGCTCACATATCCCTTGCGGTTTTGCTCCTAGAGTCCGGCACAGCGACATCGATCTGGCCCTAGGAGGCAGACATGGCACGCACACCGGAAAGGCTCGCATTTGTCTTCGCATTGGTTCTTGCGATGGCGATGACCGTTGTGGCGATCAAGGCGTGGGCCGGCCCGCCGGATCCCGAAGGCGATTCGGCTGCGCCGATCCCGCCGCGGGAAACGATCTACCGGCCACAGCACTGGAACCTGTACTGAAAGTTCGGCAGGCGATGGCCACGAAGTCATGGAACGAACCGAGACGATCCATGCCGCGCGAGCTTTAAGGCTTCTGCTCGCCGGCGGCGGCTGAAGGTGCCGCCTGCGCCTGCGGCCGTATCACCGCCCAGCCGATACGCAAGAGCGGCAGCTGACCCTGCACCGAGCGTTCGAATGCGCGTGGCACTTCGGGCACGAGATCCGGAAACCGCTCCTTGATCTCGGCCGGCGGCGTTCCGGCAGTATCGGTGGTCGGCCAAACGACGATTGCACCCTTGCTCTTGATCGCATCGGCCGTCACCCACGGCGAACGCTCGGGCGTGGCATCGAGAAAAAGGCTCGGGCGACTGGGCGCGCCGAGCGCGATGAGCGCGGCGGTGCGCGGGTCGCCGGTGACGATTTTCAGCGGCGAGCCGGTGCGGCGCTCGAAGCTCTCGGAAAAGAAACGCGCCATCGCCTGCGCCGGGTACGTCACCTTGAGATCGACGTTGAGCCACGGCAGGACCACGACTGCGGCGATCGCCATCAGCGCGGGAATGATCAGCAAGCCGAACCAGGCCGCGATGACCACGTGCTGGCGATTGAATTCGATGCCGTCGCCGGCCGCGACCACCACGAGCAGGCCGGAGAGAATGACGAGCGGCGCGATGCCGCCGACCGGCGCCGACCATCCGATCAGCACCGCCGCCAGCGTCCCGGCGAAGGCCGGCGCCACCGCGAAAAAGTAGACGAATTGCCGGGCGAAGGGATCGAGCGGGCGGCGCACGATCACGGGTGCGGGATCGTGCCGCGGCCACGGCCATCCGGCCACCAGCGCGACCAACACGATGAGCCCGGCATGTGCCGCGAAGATCAACGCGATTTGCCGCAGCCAGGCGAGGAGATTGCCGACCACGGCCTCGGGCGTGCGCAGGCGCAGCAGCATCGGCCGCAGCCCCTCTCCCCAATCCGCGAGCCAGATGAGATGCGGGCCCATGACGACGCCGATGACCACCACCGCGATCAGCGGGTCATAGGAGTTCAGCGCCGCGCGCGCGCGCCGGTTTGCAAACGTGAACAGCACCAGCAATCCGACCAGGATGAGGCCCACATAGGTGGTGAGCAAAAGCAGGCCGATCTGGATCGCCAGCGGCAGCCAGTAGGCCCGCCGGCGTTCGCCCACCGCCCGCCAGTAATGCAACAGGATGATGGCCCACAGCGGCATGGTGAGGATGACCGGGCCGAAGTCCGGCGTCGGCACCGTGAAGGCGGCGACGCCCACCATCAGCAACACCGCGAGCGCCGCGTGCTGCGCGCCGACGATCGAAGTGCCGAGCGCGAACACCGCCCAATAGGTCACGACCACGCAAACTTGCGACAGCAGGTAGACGCCGACCAGGCTGCGGCCGGCGAGATCGTAGGCGAGCTCGCCGAGCCAGAAGGCGAGCGGAGGGCCGAGATAGGTGCCGAGCTGGAATTCGTGTCCGACCGCGAGCACGCTCGGTAGATCGCCCGGCGGGCCGGCATAGAACAGCGAGGGGACCAACAACCACAGCAGCCCCTGCGCCAGCGCCGCCAGCCAAACCGCCAGCGACGGGCGCGAACGCAAGAGCTCGACGAAGATGGAGACGTAAAGCATCAGCGGGACGTTACTCGACGCGACCGGCAGAGATAAGGCCCTGATGCTAAAGAGGCAACACGCCCGGCTCGATCTCGCCGGTCTCCATGCTGCCGGTCACGACGTCGCCATAGGCCGCGGCGACCGGGGCGAAGGAGCGGCGGTGGTGGACGGTGGGGCCGAGCCGCGCGAGCGCCTCGAAGTGTTCGGGCACGCTGTAGCCCTTGTGATGCTCGAAACCATAACCGGGATAGAGCATGCCCAATCGCGTCATCAGCCGGTCGCGCGTGACCTTGGCGACGATGGAGGCGGCGGCGATCGAGGCCAAGATGGCATCGCCGCTGATCACGGCCTTGCACTCGCAGCCGATATCGATGCGGTCGCGGCCGTCGACGAACACGAGTTGGGGCTTGATCGGCAGGCCCGCCACCGCGCGCGCGAGCGCCCACAAAGATGCGCGCAGGATGTTGTCGCGGTCGATGCGCCACGGCGGCGCGAACGCAACCGCAACCTGCGCGCTCGCACAAATCTTGGCGTGCAGCTTCTCGCGCGTCTGCGGATCGAGCTTCTTGGAATCGTCGAGGCCGCGCGGCACGCGCTTGGGGTCGAGCACGACCGCGGCGGCGACGACCGGGCCGGCGAGCGGACCCCTGCCCGCCTCGTCGCAGCCGGCGATCGGCCACACGCCGCGCTTGAGCGCGGCGCGCTCGCGGCGGAAGGTCGGGCGGACGTCCGCCTCGCCGAGCGGCAGCCGCACCACGCTGATGGTTGCGGCGCGGGTTGAGACGGCGCGAGCGGATGTCGGGCGACTCATGGCGCGATGGTGCGCGCCGCGGCGCCCAAGTCAACCGGCGCGGGGTTGCCGGCTGTGAAGGGCGGGAAAACACACGATCCATGGGTCGTCCCCGCAACGGGGTCCCCGCGACGCGAGCGTCGCGTGGTGCCCCTCGCGGGGACGACAGCTGAAATTAGAGCAAGCTCAGCTGTTCGGCGCCGCGCCGGGGCGGACTGAAATGGTCGGTCGTCAGCCGCGTTCGCGTCTTGTTGAAGCCGCGCTTCTCGCAGGCGAGTTCGAAACGGCGGCCGATCATCCAGGCCACCGGCCCGCCGCCGGTCATGCGCTTGCTCCAGCTCGAATCGTAGTCCTTGCCGCCGCGGGTCTCGCGGATGAGCTTGAAGACGTGGCGGTAGCGGTCGGGAAAATTGGCCATCAGCCATTCGCGGAAGAGGTCGCGCACTTCGAGCGGAAGCCGCAGCAGCACGTAGCCGGCCTCCCGCACACCGACGGCGGCGGCGGCATCGAGGATGCGCTCGATCTCGGCGTCGTTGAGCGCCGGGATCACCGGCGCCACCATGACCGAGGCCGGCACGCCCGCCGCGGCCAGCTGCCGCAGCGCCTCGAGCCGGCGCGCCGGCGTCGCCGCGCGCGGCTCCATCGTGCGCGCGAGGGAGGCATCGAGCGTCGTCACCGACAAGGCCACCTTGACCAGATTGCGCTGCGCCATGCGCGCGAGAATCTCGAGGTCGCGCAACACGAGCGCGGATTTCGTCACGATGCCGACCGGGTGGCCGTAGCGGTCAAGCACTTCGAGGATGCGCCGCATCACCTGATGCTCCCGCTCGATCGGCTGGTACGGATCGGTGTTGGTGCCGATGGCGATG
>JAFAHL010000725.1 GCA_019237215.1 Hyphomicrobiales bacterium
CCTGAGGTTCCAGCGGCGCTACGCAAGCTGCGCGATGCAGGTTTTCGGCTCTTCACCCTCACGGACAATTTACTCGAAGTGCAAACGCGCCAGCTTGAGCATGGTGGCATCGTCGATCTGTTTGAACGAAGATTCAGCGCGGACGGCGTGAAGCACCATAAGCCGTCGCGTAAGGCTTACGCTTATGTCGAGAACGAGCTTGGAGTTGAGCCCTCCCAGCTCTTTCTTATCGCCTGCCACACATGGGACACCCTCGGCGCCGTCGCGGCGGGCTGGGGGGCTGCGCTGATCAGGCGTGTCGGCAACGATGTTCTAGGGGTCGGCCCTCAGCCTCAGATCGTAGGCGATGACCTCAACGACGTTGCCAATCAACTCATCGCTCGACACGAGGGGCGGATCTAATCAAGCGAGGACGATCATGTCTCAACCGGAACAGTTCGACATCCTGGTTCTTGGCAGCGGCAAGAGCGGCAAGCTGTTGGCCTGGCACATGGCGCAATCGGGGCGGCGAGCCGCCGTCGTCGAGCGTCGCTGGATCGGCGGCTCCTGTCCAAACATCGCCTGTCTGCCCAGCAAAAACGAAATTTGGAGCGCCAAGGTCGCACATCTGGCGCGCGCGGGTGCCCGCTTCGGCGTGGTGACCGGCCCTGTCACCACCGACATGGCGACGGTCGTCAAGCGCAAGCGCGACATGGTCCAACGCGAGATCGACGCGCATCTGCACAATTACAAGACGACCGGCGCCGAGTTGATCATGGGAAGCGGCCGCTTTGTCGCACCGAAAACGCTCGAGGTGCATCTCAATGACGGCGGAACGCGCGTGCTGGCCGGCGATCGCGTGTTCATCAATGTCGGAACGCATACGACCATTCCCCCGGTTCCCGGTCTCGAGGCGGCGCGGCCACTCACCCACATCGAGGCCCTCGAGCTCGACTACCTCCCTTCGCACCTGATCGTGTTGGGAGCAGGTTATATCGGCCTCGAACTGGCGCAGGCTTATCGCCGGTTCGGCAGCCGCGTGACCGTGATCGAGCCTGGTCCTCAGCTGATGGGGCGGGAGGATCCGGACGTGGCGGCCGAGATGCAGCAGATCCTCGGCGACGAAGACATCCAATTTCTGTTGACGGCCCAAGCCCTCGACGTCCGCGGACGATCTGGAGAGGACGTGAGGGTGCGCGTGCGCACGCCGTCCGGCGAACAGCACATCGAGGGCAGTGACATTCTGGTTGCGGCCGGCCGCAGTCCAAATACCCAGGAGATCGGGCTGGAACAGGCCGGCGTCGCCCTAGACGCGCGCGGATTTATTCGCGTCAACGAGCGGCTGGAGACCACGGCGCCCGACGTCTGGGCCATGGGAGATTGCGCCGGCAGCCCGCAGTTCACGCATGTGGCGGGCGACGACTTCAGGATCGTCAAGGACAACCTGTCCGGGGGAGCGCGCAGCACGCGCGATCGTCTCGTGCCCTACTGCATGTTCACCGACCCGCAGCTTGCGCATGTGGGACTGAGCGAGCGCGACGCCCAGCGTCAGGGGATCGCGACACGTGTCGCAAAGCTGCCGATGGGCGCCGTGTTGCGCACGGAGGCGACCGACGAAACTCAAGGATTCATGAAGGCGGTTCTCGGTCGCGATGATGACCGCATTCTCGGCTTCACGATGATCGGCGCGGAGGCCGGGGAAGTCATGGCCGTGGTGCAAACCGCGATCCTGGCGAAGCTCCCGTATCAGACACTGCGCGACGCTATTCTCGCGCACCCGACCATGGCGGAGGGGCTGGGATCCCTGTTTGAAAGGGTTTCATCGCCATCTGCTTCAGCCAAAGTGGAACAACCGCTTGCTGCAACTGCGTAGCAGGCCGCCCGTGCGGTGTCGGCGGATAGGATAGTGCAGCCGTGCTCCAGCCCCGCCAGCAAACGAAGCTGGCAAGGGGGCTCCGCTGGGGCTGCGCGTTAATACGTGCGCGCCTCAGATGAGCTTGATCCCGCCTTGGACCGCGCGTTGCGAATCCTCCGCCACAGCTGCTCGCTGGTCAGCGGCATGTCGAGGTCGGTGACGCCGAGAGGCGCGAGCGCGTCGAGCACCGCGCTGACCACCGCCGCCGGCGCGCCGATCGAACCCGCCTCCCCGCAGCCCTTGGCGCCGAGCGGGTTGTGGGTGCAGGGCTGGCTCTCGTCGCATTCAGTGACGAACGGCGGCAGATCGTCCGCGCGCGCCACCGCGTAGTCCATGAACGAGCCGCTCACGAGCTGGCCGCCGCCGTCGTAGGCGCAATGCTCGAGCAGCGCCTGGCCGATGCCCTGGGCGAGGCCGCCGTGGATCTGGCCCTCGACGATCATCGGATTGACGACGGTGCCGATGTCGTCGATGCCCCAGAAACCGACGATCTCGATGCGGCCGGTGTCCGGATCGATCTCGAGCTCACAGACATGCGCGCCGTTGCTGAAGGCGAAGCTCGGCGGATCGTAGACCGCGGTCTCCTGCAAGCCGGGCTCGACGGTCTCGAGCGGAAAGTTGTGCGGCACGTAAGCCGCTCGCGCCACCGCGGCGAAGGACACGCGCCGGTCGGTGCCGGCGATGACGAAGGCGCCATCGGCGAAATCGACGTCGCCTGCGGCCGCCTCGAGCAGATGGGCCGCGATCAGCTTGCCCTTGGCGATAATCTTATCGGCGGCGCGATCGAGCGCGCTGCCGCCGACCGCGATCGAGCGCGAGCCGAACGTTCCGGTGCCGTGAGGGACCGCGTCGGTGTCGCCCTCGACCACCTCGATTTTCTCGACCGCCACGCCGAATCGCGACGACAGGATTTGGGCCAGCGTGGTGGCGTGTCCTTGGCCGTGATTGTGGGTTCCGAGCATGGCCCGCACCGCGCCATCGGGCTCGACGCGGATGGATGCGGCTTCATAGAAGCCGACGCGCGCGCCGAGCGCGCCTGCAAAGCGCGACGGCGCGACGCCTGAGGACTCGACGTAGCAGGCCATGCCGATGCCGCGCAGCCGGCCGCGCCGCGCCGCCTGCGCGCGGCGTTTTTCGAATCCATCGTAGTGCGCGAGCGCGAGCGCACGCGCCAAGATTTTCGGAAAATCGCCGCAGTCATAGGTCGGGCCAATCGGCGTCTTGTACGGCATCGCGCTCGGCGGGATGAGATTGCGCCGGCGGATCTCCGCGCGATCGATGCCGAGCTTCTGCGCCGCGCAGTCGGCCAGGCGCTCCAACACGTAGCAGGCCTCCGGCCTGCCGGCGCCGCGAAAGGCGTCGGTCGGCGTGGTGTTGGTGAATACGCCCGTCACTTCCACGAAGATCGCGGGCGTGCGGTAGCCGCCGGCGAACAACGCGCTGTAGATCGCGCTCGGGATCGCGGCACCGAAGGTCGAGACATAGGCGCCGAGGTTGGCAAACGTCCGAACATGCAGCGCGAGGAAACGACCGTCGGCCTCGAGCGCGAGCTCCGCATGGGTGAGGTGATCGCGAGCCTGATTGTCGGCAACAAAGCTCTCCGCGCGGCTCGCGACCCAGCGCACGGGACGGCGCAGCCGGCGCGCGGCCCAGGCGATGATCCCTTCTTCCGGATAGAGCTTGCCCTTGTAGCCGAAACCGCCGCCCACGTCGGGCGAGATGACGCGCAGCTCGCTCTCGGAAATGCCCAGCTGCTCGGTCACCTGACGGCGAATGTGATGGGGCGCCTGCGTCGAGCTGTAAATCGTGAGCTTGTCGCTCTGCGGATCGACGGTGCCGATGACCGCGCGCGGCTCGATCGCCGCCCCGACCAGGCGGTTGTTGACGAGATCGATCGCGACCACGTGGGCAGCGGAACGCAACGCCGCGCGCACGGCGGCTTCGTCGCCGCGCGCGGAGCGAAAGCAGACGTTGCCTGCGGCGCATGCGTGCAGCTGCGGCGCAGCCTCAGCTTGCGCCGCGCGCGCGTCGGTGACGGCGGAGAGTGGCGCGTAGTCCACCTCGACGCGCTCGGCCGCGTCGACGGCCTGCGCAAGGCTTGCAGCGACAACGGCCGCCACCGGCTCGCCGACATGGCGCACGGTTTCGCGCGCGAGCGCGAAACGCGCCGGCTCGGCCATGGGCGAGCCATCGCGCGAACGCACCACCCATAGCGGGCGCATCGGCGCCACGCCGTCAGCCGCCATATCGGCGCCCGTGAACACCGCGACGACGTCGGGCGCGGCGCGCGCGGCCGACGCGTCAATCCGGCGGATGGCCGCGTGCGCGTGCGGGGAGCGCACCAGCGCGCAGGCAAGCGCGCCGGAGAGCTCGATGTCGGCCACGAAACGCCCGTTGCCGGTGAGAAAGCGCTTATCTTCAACGCGCCGCAGCGG
>JAFAHL010000728.1 GCA_019237215.1 Hyphomicrobiales bacterium
TTTCGATCGTGGTCGTGCTCGCCCCATCCTTCAAATTCGCGAGGGTCGCGAGCGCACCGAGCGTATCGGCAAAGGCCATGATGGCGCCGCCATGGAGAACCGCCGGGCGGGTACAGAACTCGGGCCGAACGGTCATTTCGCCAACGATCTTCTCGGGCTCGGCGCTGAGGAGCTCGATGCCGAGAAGCGCGGCGAAAGGCAGCGGCTGCGCCCTCAGTCGTGTCAGCAGGTCCATTCATCGCCTCCTATGTCCTAGCGGGCGGCCAATGCGAGCAGTGGCGACTATTCCCAGCCATTGAGCCTAAAGGGAAGAGAGCGTCCCGTTGTAGGACAAAGGCAACGGGCACGATGGGTCCGAGATGAAATACGGTTTGCGTTGCGCTATGCTGGCGAGAACGAACAGGCAGCACGGACGCCATGGATTTGGACCGCCGAACCTTTACGGCCGGCTTGGGTGGCGCGGCTTTCTTCACGGCTTTCGCAAGCGTGGGTCGCGCGCAGCAGCTCGAAAAACCTTCGCTCAGGCTCGGCGTGGGCAACAAACCGCATCTCTATTATCTTCCTCTGACTCTGGCCGAGCGGCGCGGTCACTTCAAGGATTATGGACTCGACGTTTCGATCACCGACTTCGAGGGTGGGGCGCAAGCGCTCGACGCTTTGATCGGCGGCGCGCTCGACGTCGTGACCGGCGCCTACGAGCACACGCTGCGAATGCAGGCCAAAGGCCACGACGTCCCTGCGCTCATCGAGCTTGGCCGCTTTCCCGGAATCGTTCTCGCGGTGCGCAAAGACCGGCGATACAACTCGCCCGCCGATCTCAAAGGCATGAAAATCGGCGTCACGGCGCCGGACTCCTCGACCCACTTCTTCGTCCTGTATCTCATGGCAAAGGCGGGTCTCAACCCGGCGGACGCGTCTTTCGTCGGAGTTGGCGGCGGGCCTTCGGCGATCGCGGCGATGGAAAGCGGCGAGCTCGACGCCATGGCGAATCTCGACCCGATCATCACGAAGCTTCAGCAGGACGGAGCGATACGACTCGTCGCGGATACCCGTTTCCCGCGGGTGAACTACCAGATTTTCGGGGGCACCAATCCTGCGGCGGTGCTCTACGCCAGAGAGGACTTCATCGCAGCAAACCCGAACACGATTCAGGCGCTCGTGAACGCCTTCTACAAGACTTTGAAATGGATCGCGACCGCTACCACGGACGAAATCGTCAATACGGTTCCGCAGGAATATTTTTTCGGCGATCGAGACATTTACGTCAAGGCGCTGAGGGCGAACCTGCTCGTCTACTCGAAGACCGGCATGATCACGCCCGCAGGCATGAAAAGCGCGCGCGACATGCTGGTGACCTTCGATCCGGAGCTCAAGGGCGCCGCCATCGACCTGCAAAAAACATTCGACGATCGATTCGTGAAACGGGCGATGGTTCTATTCGACGATCCAAACGACGCTGGGCTGGAGAACGACGATCGAAGACCCGAGATTGATCTCCGGTCGACGAGGGATTGACGCTTTGCGAGCCCATGCGAAGGGCCGCCAAACAATAAGAATATGAGATCCAAACGATAAGAATGTGGAGATGACGGGAGGACAGCTTGCAACAGAGCATCTCGGCTGCGCCATCGACCGAGCCGAAAAAAACATCGGTCTTTCCGGCTCCCTCGCACGTTGAACCGTGGTGGCCGACCGGCTGGTGGAGAATCATGGACACCAGGATCGGGATCATTCCGGTCCCGATCTACGTCATGCTCTTCGCGCTCATTGTGGGTTTCGTCTATACCGGCGACATCAAGGGCGAAATCTCGATGATGATTGCGGTCCTCGTGATCGGGGGCTTCACGTGTGCGGAACTCGGCAAGCGAATGCCCGTGCTGCGCAACATCGGCGCCGCGGCGATTTTCGCGACTTTCATTCCTTCGGCCCTCGCTTACTACAAGCTGCTGCCGCTCCAGATCGAAAAATCCGTCGTTGAATTCACGAAATACACGAACTTTTTGTACCTGTTCATCGCGTGCATCATCGTCGGCAGCATTTTGGGAATGGATCGCCACGTCCTCGTGAAAGGTTTCTTGAAGATATTCGTGCCGCTCGCCGCCGGCTCGGTGGCTGCCGCTTTGGTGGGAACTGCCGTCGGCACGTTACTGGGCCTCGGCGCTCATCACACGTTCTTCTTCGTCGTGATTCCGATCATGGCCGGCGGCATCGGCGAAGGAGCCATTCCACTGTCGGTCGGGTATTCGGAAATCTTGAATCAACCTCCGGGTGACCTGTTCGCGCAGATTCTGCCGCCCGTCATGCTCGGCAGCCTCACCGCGATCCTGCTTGCTGGCTTCCTCAACACTGTCGGAAAACGTTATCCGCAGTTGACGGGCGAAGGACGTCTCCAGCCCGACGAGCACGACGCGATGGATCCCGCCAGCGAGGAGGTCGAGGATGAAACCGGCGGCTTCATGGACGTGAGCACGATCGCGGCGGCCGGACTTGCCGCGATCACGCTCTATCTCATGGGGGTCATGTGCCACCGCTTGTTCGGCCTGCCGGCGCCGGTGGCGATGTTGTTCTTGGCAGTGCTTGCGAAGTTGACGAGCGCGGTGTCGCCGCATCTGCAGCAGGGCGGTTTCGTGGTTTACAAGTTTTTCTCGACGGCGGTCACTTATCCGCTCCTGTTCGCAATCGGCGTTTCGCTGACTCCTTGGGACAAGCTGATAGCGGCGTTCAACATCCCGAACATGATCACGATCTTCCTTACCGTGGCGACGCTGATGGCTACCGGCGCTTTCGTCGGGCGGCTTCTCAACATGTATCCGATCGAGGCGGCCATCGTTAATGCGTGTCACAGCGGCCAGGGCGGCACGGGCGATGTCGCAATCCTCACGGCCGCGAACCGCATGCAGTTGATGCCCTTCGCGCAGATAGCGACCCGCATCGGCGGCGCCATCACTGTCACGCTGGTTCTCGTGTTGTTGGGTCGGATCGCCTGAGTTCCAAGGCGGCGCGAGGAGCGAGCCCGACCGAAGGGGCCGAGCAAGGAGCGCAAACATGCAAGTGACGGGCATGCTCTACGGCAGCCGAATGCTGCAATTCGTCGGCTTCCCGGCTGCCGAGGTGCTGGGTTCGGACGCGAGCGAGGACGAGATCAAAGCGCTGATCGAGCGCCATGGCTCGGTGTTCATCAAGCCCGTATTCAAGGGCGGGGTGGGCAAGAAGGGCAAGGCAGGCTTGTTGGGCCGGGCCAAGGATCTCAAGACCGCGCTCAAGGAGAAGGAGCGGCTCTACTTCGTCGAGCATCGACATGGCAATCAGGTCGCCAAAGCGAACGGCGTCACCTTCGAAGGCGCGGTTCCGGCCGAGCACGAGGTGTACTTCTCACTGACGGACTCCACGCACTTCCGCGCGCCGACCATGACGTTGACCCACCGCGGCGGCATGGACATCGAAGAGGTCGATAAATCCCAGGTTGCGCAGGTTCCGTTCGATCCGTTGACCGGCTTCAAGGCCTTCGTCGTAGCCAACGCGCTGTCCAATCTGCAGGCGCCGAAGGAAATCATCTCGCCGCTGGTGCAGCATCTGCCGAAGCTCTGGGAGCTGTTCCACGACTACGGGATGACGACGCTCGAGCTGAACCCGATCCGCATGCGCCCCGACCGCTCGGGCCGGCTTACGCCGGTCGGCTGCGACTTCAAGTGCGGGTTCGACCGCGATGATCCTCGCTGGCAGCGCCTTCAACTCCCTCAACATCTGTTTGCGGTGGACTATTCCGATTTCGAGCACGAGATCAATCAGCTGCGCACCTACCAGGGTCAAAGCGACGTTTACGTCATCAATGCCGAGGGGACCATTCTGGCGCCTACCTTCGGCGGCGGCGCCAACTCGTTGGTCACCGAGCTTCTCGGCGACAATGCGATCATCTCGTCGGACTTCGGCGGCAATCCGCCGTACGCCAAGATGAAGGCGGTGGCCGAGATCTGCTTTAAGCACTGGCTCAAGCAGACGAATGTGCTGTTCATCATCGGCGGCAAGTCCAACAATACCGATATCTTCGAGACGTTCCGCGCCATGGCGGATGCGCTGCGCGAGCACTTCAGCCGCAACGGCCCGAGCCCCCTCTTCGTCGTCATCGGCCGCGGCGGGCCCAATCTCGTGCGCGGGATGGGCGCCATGCGCGACACCATGGAGGCGCTCGGCCTGCCGTACCGCATCTTCGGCTTCGATTCCGACATGAGCGAGGTGATCAATTACGCGCGCGCCGTCGACACGTGGATGCGAGCGGGCGCCCGCGCGGAGATCGCCAAGCATCTCAGGATCGCCGAGCCGGCCAAGGTGATGGCGGCGTGAACGGCAGCGAATTTTGCTCAGCGCATTCGCGACGATTTTCGTTCTCAGGAGCGTATCATGCAGAAGTCGGGCGTCGGCAGCTTCAGATACTACGTCGGCATCGGCTCGCTCGCCCAGATTGCCACCCGCCAGGACCGCGTGTGCGTGCTCAACATCCTTGGCGGCGAGTCGAGCAGCGTTACACCGGTCGGTCACGCCTATTCCGGCGGCAATGTCGTATTCGGCACTTCGCCCGGTCGGCGCGGGCAGTTCATGCAGACGGCGAAAGGAAACATCCCCGTCTACAACAGCGTGCTCGAAGGGCTCGAGGCGGGACATCGGTTCAATTGCGGCGTGATCTATCTCCCGCCCGCCGCGGCGCGCGATGGCGTGGCCGAGTTGATCCGGGTCAATCCGGCGCTCGAGAAGGTCTTCATCGTCACCGAGAAGATGTCGGTGCATGACGCGCGCGAGATCCGCGCCATGGGGCAGATGAACGGCATCGACATTTTCGGCGGCAACAGCCTGGGCGTGGCGGATGCTTGGAACGAAGTGCGCATCGGCGGCGCGCTGGGCGGCGACAGTCCCGGCGAGGCGCTCAGGAAGGGATCGATCGCGATCCTGTCGAATTCCGGCAATTTCACCACCACCATTGCCACCTATCTTCGCATGGCCGGCTGGGGCACCACGACGCTGATCTCGAGCGGCAAGGATGTCTACATCCACTATGCCGCACCCGAGTTCGCTTTCGCGCTCGCCAACGACGCGCGCAGCAAGGCCGCGGTGCTTTACGTGGAGCCGGGCGGCTACTACGAACTCGACGCCTACTTCACCAAGCCGCTCGTGGCCTGCGTGGTTGGACGCTGGAAGAGCAAGCTGACCCGCGCCGTCGGTCATGCCGGCGCGATGTCGGGCGGCGCCGACGATGCCCTCGCCAAGGAACGCTGGTTCATGGAGATGTTCGGCGTCGACGGCATCTTCACGCCCGAGAAGCCGGTGCTCTCGGCGAAAGGAGCCGTCGTCACCAACATCGCTCACGTTCCGGCGGCGCTGACCGCGGTCATGCGCGAGAACGCCACCCGGCCCGACTTCGCCCCGGAGGGAAGCCTGGCGCTCAAGCCGTGGTTCGGCTCGAACCTGGGAATCAAGTTGCCGCAGCAGCTCGATCTCGCCGTCGTCGCGGCGATGCCGCCTTACGACGCCCAGATCGCGGCGCTGAACAAGCAGATCGGTGCAGTCATCCCGCGGCAAACCATGAAGGATTGCTCCGGCGCTTCGGTCATGGATGACAAGACGCAGGTGACGAGCGTGCACGGCGTCCCGGTGCTCGATCTTGCCCGCGAACCGCTGGAGGCGAACTTCGCGCTTCCGCTCGTGCACGAGATCGCGGATGCGAACGACCGGGCGCTGCTCGACGTCGCGGTCGCCGCCGAGGTCAATTTGGTAGGCGATCCGGCGCTCCTTGCCGCGGACGCGGCGCGCGAGGCGGGCAATGCGCCCAACACGGTCATGGCCGCGGCGGCGAGCATCATCGGGCCAAAGAGGGTCGAGCGAGCGCTCGCCTGCACCGACGCCCTCATCGACCTCTTCGCCCACAGCGGTCTCGCCGACGCGCGCGACGAGAGCTTCGATTTGCGCAACGTCGATGTGAGCGACAAAACCAAGGCCTTGTTCCTCGCAACGCAAACGGATCAAGACGTTCGGCCCGCCCTCATGATCAAGGCGGTCCGCGCGCGCGGCGCAAAGTCGCTGTTCCTCAAGCTCCTGGAGAGTTTTTCCGCGCCGGTTCATCGAGATGCTGTTCTGGCCGCGCTTGCTACGACGATTGCTTGGGGCCCTTTGATGCGCAAACGCATCTCGAGGATCACCGCGCGCACGCTGCCTTGGTATCTACGGCTTTACGGCGTGATGATCGGCGCCTCCATTCCCGGCGCGCAGCATCAGCGCGGTTCGCTCTGCGGCATCCCGCGCGATGAGCGGTTCGAGACGTGGACCATGGCGGATCTGGCGTTCCTGGCGATGACCGGCAAAAAGCCGACGGAGGCGGAGGCGCGGCCGTTGCAAATCCTGATCGGCTTGTTGATCTCGAACGGTCCGGGTGCAATTTCAGCGCAGGGCGCCAAGGGCGCCGTCGCAGCCGACGGCCCACAGACGCCGGGCCGCGTGCAGCTCAACAAGGCCATGGTCGGATTCCTCACCCATACCGGCTATAGCCATGGCGGCAACGGATTCGAAGGCATGGCTTTCCTGCTCGACCAGTTCAAGGACAAGAACCTCGAGGATCCGACTGATCCGAAGCACGGCCTCGATCTCAAGGCGATGGCGACCGATTTTGCCAAGGCTTACGTGCGCGAGAAAGCGGAAGGAAAGGAACTCGGGACCGCAGGCCCGCGCGCACTGCCGGGAGTGCATCATCCCGTGTTCAAAGGCAACCCGATCAATCACGATCCGCGCGAGCGGTTCATCGCCAAGATCATGGAAGAGCGCGGCGACTACAACATCTTTCACGACTTTTACCGGCAGCTGGTCCAAGCGCTTTACGACGTCGGCGCGTCTCCTTATGTGTTCTGCGTCAATGTCGACGCCGTGATAGCGGCGCTCCTGCTTGCGCTGCTGTGGAAGGACTACAAGAGCGGAGCGCTCGGGGAACGTGATCTCGAGACGGCGGCATTCACGGTATTCCTCTATGGCCGAATGATCGGCTGCGCCGCGGAGATCGACGATCACCTCAACCGCGGTCGCAACATGGATACGCGCACACCCGCCTCCGAGTGTCGGTTCGTCGCGTAAGCACGACCTCGGCAAAAAAGCAACAGCGCACTGAACAATCGCATTCTTGCGTAGTTGTAACTTTTCGGCCATGCCGTTACGAATACAATGTGAACACGAGGGTCACGAGCTGCCGGCAAGGGCCGCAAGCGACCTTGCGACTTCGGGGCCGAATGGCGGATCGGGAGAAAAAGACATCACTCCTTAAGGCCGGGCTCAATTTCAAGTTTCCGCCCTAGGACCGGATGCCGATCGCGGGCGATTTGATCGGCTCGAACATATGGCCTTGGCGCGCGAGGGGAGCTCTCAGTGGGAAGCGGCGGCAAGAAGCGCTTTTGCCTCGTGCTGGTGAAGCCGTCGCATTACGACGATGACGGCTACGTCATCCAGTGGTTTCGTTCGCCGATACCGTCTACCTCGCTGGCCGCGCTCTACGGTCTCGCGCAAGATTGCGCCGATCGGCGCGTGCTCGGGCCTGATGTCGAGATCGAGGTTCATGCCTTTGACGAGACCAACACGCGCATCCGCTGCGATCGTCTTGCCGCGATGATCGACGCCGCCGACGCCGGCATGGTGATGCTGGTCGGAGTTCAGTCGAACCAGTTCCCGCGCGCGCTCGACCTCGCCACGACGCTGCGTACGCGGGATATCCCGGTGGCGATCGGCGGCTTTCATGTCTCCGGCACGCTCAGCATGCTCGATGACGCCGGCCCCGATCTGAAGCGCGCCACGGCGATGGGAGTGTCGCTGTTCGCCGGCGAGGCCGAAGGCCGGCTGGAGCGGGTCCTGCAGGATGCCGACGCGGGGGTGCTCGCGCCGCTCTACAACTTCATGGATGATTTGCCCGCGATCGAGGGAACCCCGATCCCGCTGCTGGCCGCTGAAACCGTGCGCCGCACGGCAGGAGGCGTGACCAGTTTCGACGCCGGCCGCGGCTGTCCCTTTCAATGTTCGTTTTGCACGATCATCAACGTGCAGGGGCGCAAGTCACGGCGGCGCTCGCCCGCTGATGTCGAAAAGATCGTGCGCCTCAATTACGCCGAAGGCATGCGCAGTTTCTTCATCACCGACGACAATTTTGCCCGCAACAAAGACTGGGAGCCGATCCTCGACCGCCTGATAGACCTGCGCGAAGTCGAGAAGCTCAATATCGGCTTCATCATCCAGGTGGATACGCTCTGCCACAGGCTTCCCAATTTCATCGAAAAATGCGCGCGAGCGGGCGTGCGACGGGTGTTCATTGGACTGGAAAACATCAATCCCGACAATCTCCTCGGCGCGAAGAAACGCCAGAACAAGATCACCGAATATCGCGAAATGCTGCTCGCCTGGAAAGCCGCCCGTGTCGTCACCTATGCCGGCTACATTCTCGGATTCCCAAACGACACCCCCGCGTCGATCGCGCACGACATCGACGTCATCAAGCGGGAACTGCCGGTCGACTTGCTGGAATTTTTCTATCTCACGCCGCTGCCGGGCTGCGAGGACCATCGCAAGCTGGTGAAGGCCGGCACCCCGCTCGATTCCGACCTGAACAGGTACGACCTCAATCACGTGACCACCGCCCACCCTCGGATGTCGCGGGAGGAGTGGGAGCACACCTATCAGAGCGCATGGCGGCGCTACTACACGATCGATCACATCAAGACCGTGCTTCGCCGCCTGGCTTCGGTGGGAGCCAACGCGGGCAACGCGTTGTTCTTGCTCACTTGGTTCAAGGGCAGCATCGATTTCGAGAACATGCATCCGCTCGAATGCGGGTTTCTGCGACGCAAGTTCCGCCGCGATCGACGACCTGGCTTCCTGATCGAGCCGGCCTGGCGCTTCTATCCGAAGTACCTCACCGAGACCGCCGTGAATCAGGCGCGCTGGATTTGGCTGTATCTGCGGCTGCGGCGTCTCTATCTGCGCATCAAAAATGATCCGGAGCGGTCGCGGTACACCGACTTCGCCATGGCCGCGGTCGCCGACGACGAGGAGGAGACGCGTGCATTGTTCCGCACCGCGGCGGCGCAAGCCTACCTCACGCAAGAGCATCGGCTTGCGAAGATCCGGCAAGGCCAAGCGCTGTGACGTCCACCGTCTGGACAAGCCGATGGTTGCCGCCGCCCGCCCGCTCTAGGCGGCCGAGCGGCTGCATTGCAGGCAGGTGCTGGCGGCTCAGGGCATTCGCTTGACCTGCGAGCAGCTGACCACGGTGGACTTGCTGTGGGTATGCATGTAGCAGAACGAGAGCGTGTCGCCGCCGTCGACTGTTCCGTTCCAGAAGCCATCGGTGTCGGCGAAGACAAAGCTCTTGTTGTCCTTGCCGGTGAGCTCGCCGATGAACGGTT
This sequence comes from Hyphomicrobiales bacterium, assembly GCA_019237215.1. GTDB lineage: Bacteria > Pseudomonadota > Alphaproteobacteria > Rhizobiales > Xanthobacteraceae > VAZQ01. Next base: position 9,423 of record JAFAHL010000728.1, read on the forward strand.
CGTCGGTCTTCTCCCCGCCGCCCGAGAGCGTCGTCACGCCCCAGAAGCGGCGGCCGTCCTGCCCCCTAATGTCGAACGCCAGGTCCTTCTCGAGCAGGGCCGGTTTGTCCCAGGTTCCACGGCCCTTCGGCCAGTGCCCGCCCTTGCCCACGAGGATGGTGTGAGTCTTCCCGATCCATTTGCCCTTGACGTCGGGCGCCTGATCCTGGCCGAGCGCGGACGCGGGGTACGCAATCAGCGCCGCGATTGCGAGGTGGCGAATGACCGACCGATTCATGAAAAACCTCTCCCGGTATGTTGATACGCTGTGAACCTCTAGCATCTGGAGTTTGCAACTGGAATACCACCCCGGCGGCCAGAGCCGGGCCGCCTCAGGTAAGCGAAAGCCTCATCCGGCTACTTCTAGTCGTAGTGATGTCGAGCCGATGGTGGTCGCATGCGAGCTGCCGGGCGGCGGGCGGCCTGATTACGGCGCGCGCATATAAGCCGGCGTACCCCCGGCGAGAAAATCTTCACGCGGCGGCGCGAAGACGTCCACCACCTCGGTGTCTTCGGGGAAAAAACCTTCGTGCTCGGTGTTGCCGGGAATGACGGCAACATCGCCCGCGACCATCGAACGCCGCTCGTTGCCGATGCGGAAATCCATCTGGCCCTTGAGCATCCAAACGATCTGCTCGTGCGGATGCTGATGCGCACCGGCATGCGCGCCCGCCTTGATTTTCCACCACACGATCATTCCATGCTTGCCCGCGAGAACGCGGCGCTCGATTTGGTCGTTGATGCGCTCCCACGGCAGCCTCTCGAGCGCACCGAAGCCGGACATCACGGGCATGATCGTCTCCTCCCATTGCGTTGCCCCGAACATCATAGCGGCTCTCCACGGCCGCGGGGGCCTGCCAATGGCGCGCGTCGATCCCAGCATCGGCGCATGTCCGCTTGCGGGGGGCGTCAAACTCGCCGCCGACCCGCAATGTCGATGGGCAGCCGGTCATCCCAGAAATCTAATCCATACTGACAGTAAGGCGGTCACGCCCATGAGTCCTGCGGCCCAAAAGTTCCAAGTGCTCATTCTTTGCAGCCTATTGGATAGTTCGGTTACTTTGTCCAGCTCGTCTTTGCCCGATTTGATGCCGCGCAAGCGGCACATTGCGGAGGCGAACCAAAACGCAGCCGAACCACACCCGGTAATCATTGCTGCGGTCTCGATGAACGATTTCATGATCGCCCCCAATCATCTTGGGCAAGGATAGCTATCATACTGCTCGTAGCACCATCTCCTGGCGCCTGCGGTCCAAATCCCCCGGCATAGCGGCCCCCTGGCGCACCGTGGTGCGCTAGTCCCGCATTGATTCCGATCTGGCGTAGCTGGAGAATGGGATCAGAACGGGCCTACGGGAGGGAACATCGTGATCTCACGTCGTCTTGTGATCGGACTGCTCGGGGCGGGAGTTGTAGCGTTCGCGCTCTATGCCGCCCCTGTGGCGCCGGCCTTTTCGCCCGAGGCGCGCAACGCGAAGCTTGATGAAACCCTTCGGGGATTGGTCGAAGGCCGCAGCACTCCGGGTATTGTGGTGCTGATCCTTCAGAACGGCCGACCGGTCTACAACCGCAGCGTCGGCGTTCGCGAGGTCGGAAGCGCCGCGCTGATCGGCGAGAACGACATGTTCCGCCTCGCCTCAATGACGAAGGCCGTCACCTCAGTGGCAGCCATGATCCTTATCGAGCAGGGCAAGATCGGCCTGGACGATCCGGTCAGCCGTTTCCTCCCCGAGTTCGCCAAGCTGCGGGTGCGTGGGCCCGACGGCACCGAGGGTCCTGCGAGCAGGCCCCCGACGATCCGCGAACTGCTGACCCATACCGCCGGGTTCTCCTATAACTTCATCAATAATCCCCGGCTCGTTGATGCGTACCGCGAAGCGCGCGTGACCGACGGGCTGGACCAGCCCCAGGTAACCACGGCTGAAGCGATGCAGCGTCTCGCTTCCGTTCCGCTCGGCTATCAGCCTGGTACGGGCTGGGAATACTCGCTCGCCACTGACGTCCTCGGGGCCGTCATCGAGAAGGTGACGGGAGCCAGCCTGGGAGCTTTTGTAGCCGAGCGCATTGCAAAACCCCTGCGCATCCAGAGCTTTGTGTTCAACGCACCTGAGACCATCCGCGCACGCTTCGTGCAGGTAACGCGGCCCGCGCAGGTAACGGGCGCACTCGGCACGGGCTACGTTGCGGTGGTGGGACCTGAGGCTGTGCCGTTCCCTCCCACCAAGGGCACTGCCAATCTCGACCCGAACCGCGCCTTCTCTCCGACCGCCTATAACTCTGGCGGCGGCGGCATGAGCGGGACGATCGGGGACTACGCGCGCTTCCTGCAAATGCTGCTGAACGAGGGCGAACTCGACGGCGTGCGGGTGCTCCGCGCGGAGACGGTCCAGCAGATGACGCAGAACGCGACCGGCAATATGCCGACGCTTCGCGGGCCGGGTTGGGGCTTCACGCTGGGCTTTGGGATACTGACCGATCCGGCTGCAGCCAAGAGCCGTCTTCCGGCCGGCAGCTATGGGTGGGGCGGCATCTATGGCACGCAGTTTTGGATCGATCCGGCAAACCGCGTCGTCGGTCTAGTCATGACCCAGACGGCGATTATTGGCTCCGGCGCGATCTCGAATCCCATCCGGGAAGCGTTCTATGCCGCCGATTGAGGTTCGATACTCAGCACTGGCCGCGCCATAGCGCCCGGTGCCCGCCACACTTGGTGTCACGGAACGTATGGCGCGTGCCGCAGTAGCTCTTAGGACGACAATCGTCCGGTCTCACACCGCGAAGCTGGCACTGTCCGAGTTGGGTCATCCGCGACCGAGGCGGTCGCAGCCACACCACGGTGCATCTCCGCTTCGCCCCGAAAGCGGCCATCCATCGACGCTATAGGCATATTCGGTTTTTAGAAATGCCGCTAACTGCGTTTTAATGCGATCTGCGCCGAATTTTATCAAAAGGGAGCGCGATCCCTTGGAAAATAAGCGAAAGCCACCTTCAGAACGATTCAGATCCGGCCCAAGGACCTCTCCCCCGCTCCCAGGCAAGTTGACCCCTGCGGCAACCCGGCGGCGCCGACCGCGGGCGGTCGCGGCGTCGTAGGGAGAAACCCCATGTCAGGCATGAAGCGCCGCGACTTCATCGCGCTCATCGGTGGCGCGGCCGCATGGCCGCTGGCGGCGCGCACACAGCAGCCGGCTAGAGTGCGCACGATTGGCTTTCTCTTGCCTGGCGGCTCGCGCACGACGGTGATGCGGGCTCAGCTCGAGGCATTTCGTGAGGGATTGAAGGAATACGGCTGGATCGAGGGGCACAACATCAGCGTCGAGTACCGTTTTGCCGAGGGCAAAGAGGACGCGCTTGCCGAGTTCGCGGCCGAGTTGGCTCGATTGCGGCCGGATGTCATCGTGGCCGAAGGCACGGCGGCAATCCGAGCGGCAAAAACTGTCGCCCAAACCATCCCAATCGTCATGGCGACGAGCACCGATCCGCTCGGGAACGGCTTGGTCGCGAGCCTTCATCGGCCTGGCGGCAACGTCACCGGCCTGAGCCTCCAGACGGCGGAACTCGCCGGCAAGCGGCTCCAGCTCCTGACCGAGATTGTTCCCGGGCTCGCGCGGGTGGCGGTTTTGTCGAATCCGTTAAATCCCAGTACCGCCGCAACCGTCGAGCAAACGAAAGCGGCGGCGCAATTGCTTGACGTCGAGATTCATATCGCAGAGGTGGGAGGACCGGACCAGTTCGAGAGTGCGTTCGCTGCAGTCACGCGCGCGCGCGCTGGCGCTTTGATCGTCTTGCCGGACCCCGTGCTCTATGGTCAACACCCCCGCATCGTGACATTCGCGACGGCGTCCAACCTGCCGGCGCTGTTTTCGGAGAAGGAGGTCGTAGAGGCCGGAGGTCTCATCGCCTATGGCCCGAGCATTCCGGCCAGTTTCCGGCGAGCGGCCGCCTACGTAGATAAGATTCTCCGAGGCGCCAAGCCCGCCGATTTGCCGGTGGAACAGCCGACGATATTCGAGCTTGCCGTGAATCTCCAGACTGCGAGAGCGATTGGCGCCACAGTCCCAACGTCGATATTGGTGCGCGCCGATGAGGTGATCGAGTAAGCGGGGGACTTGCTGACGGCCGTAGCGCGACCGCGAGGCTCTGCAATATGATTGGCCT
>JAFAHL010000059.1 GCA_019237215.1 Hyphomicrobiales bacterium
AGGCCGAAGATGACGAGCGCGCTCGTCGTCACGAACGGGGCGTGAAGCCCCTGCGCCAGCCCCAGCCGGTTGAGCACGACGACGATGGCGCGCCCGCCGATGACGCCGATGACGGTGCCGAGCACGGCCTGCTCGGCAAGCACGGCGAGCACGTGCTGCCACGAGCGATCGCCGACGGTGAGGAATTCGACCAGGAGGAGGGTGAGCAGAACCGCGAATGGATCGTTGCTGCCGGATTCCACCTCGAGAATGGCGCCAACGCGCGGCCGCAGGCGCAGCCCGCGGGCATGCAGCAGAAAGAACACCGCCGCGGCGTCGGTCGAGGCCACGACCGCGCCAACCAGCAGCGCCTCGGTCCAGCTCATGGCGAGCAGAAATTTGGCAACCGGCGCGGTCAGCGCCGCCGTCAGCAAAACGCCGGCGGTCGCGAGCGTGACCGCCGGCCCCAGCACGCTGCGGAAGGTCGCAAACCGCGTGCGCAGGCCGCCGTCGAACAGGATGAGCGCCAATGCGATCGAGCCGACCACATACGTGGTGCGCACGTCGTCGAACTTGACGCCGCCGAGCCCCTCCTCACCCGCGAGCATCCCGACGATCAGGAACACCAGCAGCAGCGGTGCGCCGAAGCGCATCGCCACCAAGCTCGACATGATGCCCGCCAAAACCAGGAGGGCGCCGAGCAGAATGCCGATGCTGAGCGCGTCGAGAGCGGCCATGTGCGAATCCTCAGCTCCCATTGGTAATGCGCACGCGCTGCGCGGCAACTGCTAATTATCGTCCCACCCCTTGCGGGCCTACGCCGCGAAAGGAACCGCGTGAAACTCAATCCCGCCGCTCCCCGCTCCGACCTACCGGCCACCGCCGCCGGCATCGCCTGCGGCGCCGGCGCCGCACTGTTCTGGGCGGCGGGGTTCGTCGCGGCGCGCCATGGCATCGCGATCGGGTTTTCGCCAGCCGACATCGTATTTCACCGCTTCGTCTGGGCCGGGCTCGTCTTCCTCCCATTCGTCGCCCGCGCGGGCTTGCGCGATCTCGGCGGGGTGGGCTGGGCGAAAGGGGTGGCGCTGACGCTCCTGAGCGGGCCGCCGATCGCGTTTCTCAGCTATGCCGGTTTCCTGTTCGTGCCGCTCGCCCATGGCGGCGTGATCCAACCCTCCTGCGTCGCGCTCGGCGGGCTGGCGCTGGCAACGTTGGTGCTCAAGGAAAAGCTGCCGGCGCGGCGCGCGGCAGGCGCGGCCGTCATCGTCGCCGGGCTTGCCGTGATCGGCGCCGACGCGCTCGCAACGATCGGGGCGCACGGCCTCATCGGCGACCTATTCTTCGTCACCGCCGGATTGATGTTCGCGGGTTTCGCGACGTTGCTGCGACTCTGGCGCATCGCGCCGACGCGCGCGGTCGCGGTCACCAGCGTGGTGTCGCTCGTCGACGTGGCGATCCAGTGGTTCGCCTTCGGCTTCGAGCACATGATCGCGTTGGGACTTACCGAAAATTTCGTGCAGTTCGCGGTGCAAGGCATCTTCGCCGGCGCGGCCGCGACCTATCTCTTCACCCGCTCGGTCGTGCTGCTCGGCGTCGGCCGCGCCGCGGTGTTCCCGTCGCTGGTGCCGGGATTTACGCTTCTGATCGGCTTCCTCGCGCTCGGCGAAGTGCCTACTCTCGCGCAGCTCGCGGGCTTTGCGATCGTGCTCGCCGGATTCCGGATGACGCAGAAGAATTGATGAGCCGTCCTGCAGATGGCATCACATTGCCTGCTGCATAGCGCGGGGACGACAGTGAGCAGGCTACACCCCGCTAAGCGTGCGCCGCGGCAGGTAATGCAGCACGCGCTGCTCGACCAGGATCACGGCGAGGTAAGCGATGCCTCCGACCACGGTCAGCATGAGGATGGCGACGAACACCATCGCGGTATTGGCCTGGCCCTCGCCGAAGGCCAGGAGATAGCCGAGCCCCAGATTGCCTCCGACCAGCTCGCCCACCACGACGCCGACCACGGCGAGCGTCGAGGCGATGCGCAAGCCGGCGAACAACGGCGGCAGCGAGGCCGGGAACTCGATCTTCCAGAAGATTTGCGCGCGCGTCGCCTTGAACGCGCGCGCGAGGTTGAGCAGGTCCGGATCGACGGTGCGGATGGCGGTCAGGACGTTGACCATGACCGGAAAGAACACGATCAGTATGGCGACCAGGATCTTCGGATAGAGCGTGAAGCCCATCCACAGAATGAACAGCGGCGCGAACGCCACCTTGGGCGCGATCTGCAGCGCAAGGATGTAGGGCGAGAGCGCAAACTCGGCGGTCGGCGACATGCCCAGCACGTAGCCGAAAAACGCGCCGAGCAAGCTGCCGAGCAGGAAACCCGCGATCACCTCGAGCGCGGTGACGCCGGTGTGCGTCATCAGGGCGCTCACCGCGAGCATGCGCAGGAACTCGTCGAACACCGCGGATAGCGGCGGGATGATGAAGCTGGGAATTCCGAGCAGGCCCGGTCCCCATTGCCACGCCGCCAAGACGACGATCAGCAGGGCCACGCTGGCGGCCGTTCCTCTGCGCACCAGCGAGGAATTGCCGTTCACGCCGATGCTCCCGCCGCCTGCTGCCCGGAATGACCGATGTCGAGGCGATCCATCATCCGCGCCACATATTCGTTCACTCTCGGCTCGCCGCGGCGCGCGATCGGATCGTCGCGCTGCGGCAGCTCGATGTGGATCTCGTCGATGACGCGGCCCGGCCGGCGGCTCATCACCAGCACGCGGTCGGACAGCGTGACGGCTTCGAGCAGGTCATGCGTGATCAGCAGCGCGGTCTTGCCGGCGCGTTCGAGGGTCTGCGCCAGCTCGCGCTGCAGCACCATCCGGGTCTGCGCGTCGACCGCCGAGAACGGCTCGTCGAGCAGGAGCACGGACGGGTCGACCGCGAGCGTGCGCGCGAGCGCCACGCGTTGACGCATGCCGCCCGACAATTGATGCGGGTAGTGACCGCCGAACTCGGCCAAATGCAAGTTTTCCAGCAGCGCGTGCGCGCGCCGCCTGCGTTCCGCCAAGGCAAGGCGCTGGATCTCGACGCCGAACATCACGTTCTCGAGCACGGTGCGCCAAGGCAGCAGCAGATCCTTCTGCAGCATGAAGGCGACATGGGCATTCGGCCCTTCCACGCGCTCGCCGTCGACGAAGGCCTCGCCTTCGCTCGGCGTGTAAAGACCCGAGCCGATGTTGAGCAGAGTTGATTTGCCGCAGCCGCTGGGGCCGATGAGGGAGACCACCTCACCATCGCGGACGGCTAAGCTCACGCGCTCGACCGCCGTAAGGGCTTTTCCGGACGCGGGGACGAAGCGCATCGTCACGTTGCGGTATTCGAGCCGTACCACGTCCGACATTGCCTAAAACTCGACCACCGTACCCGCGTCTTGCCCGTGCGTCGTATTGCAGAACGATACCATGGCGTATAGTGGCAGAGAGAGACCGCCGCTACAGGCGGCGAGTCCGCGAGTATACGCCGACTGGAGAGGATGAGATGTCCGCACGTGATGCGAAAATATCCCGCCGCTGGCTCCTCGCCGGCGGCAGCGCGTTCGGTTGGGGGCTGCTGAGCGCGCCGGCGTCGTCGCAGACCCCGGAAAAGATCACGTATCTCTTCCCGGCGCCTCCGATTCTGCCGGCCTTCGGGCCGATCCAGCTTGCCCAGGGCAAGGGCTATTTCACCGCCGCCGGCCTCGACGTGAGCTTCGCGGTTGGGCGCGGCGGCGTCGATGTGGCCAAGCAAGTGGGCGCCGGCAACGCGCCGCTCGGCGGCATCGTCGCGGACGGGCCGATCATGGTCCGCGGCAACGGCGTGCCGGTGAAGATCGTCGCCGTGTTCGGCGGCAAAGGTTTCATGCAGCTGGTGGTGCGCGAAGATTCCGGCATCGAGAAGCCGGCCGACCTCAAGGGCAAGACCATCACGGTGATGTCGTATCAGGACACGACGTTCTACGCGCTGCTCGGGCTGCTCGCGAGCGCCGGGCTGACGCAGAACGACGTCGACGTGCAGTCGGCCGGTCCCACCGGCGTGTGGGAGTTCGTCGCCACCGGAAAATCGGTAGGGATGGCGGGCGTGCCGGACTGGATCCCGCCGGTGCAGGCGGCGGGCGTGAAGGTCAAGGTGATCCCGAGCGACGAATACTTCCCGCACATGGCGCAAGGGATCGCGGCGTCCGATCAGATCATCAAGGACAAGCCGGAGATGGTGCGCAAGTTCGTGCACGCGGCGCTGCGGGGCATGAAGGACATCATGGACGATCCGGACAAGGCGACGGACGACTTCGTGCGCTTCGTGCCGGAGTGGAAGGGAAAGGAGGGCGCGGTTCGCTTCGCGCTCAACATGTACGCCAAGCTGGTCTACCCGGGGCAAAAGGAGCTGGGCGAGGTCAACGCCGAGCGGCTCGCCAAGCTGCAGGAGTTCTACGTGGCGAAAGGCTTCATCCAGAAGGCGACGCCGGTCGACGAACTCTACAGCAACGCATTCATCAAGTAGGGCCATCACATTGTTAGTGTCGTCCCCGCGCATAGCGCGTCCTCAAGGGCGCTCACGCCCGTCTTCGACGGGCTATGGACGCGCGTAAACGCGCTTCTGCTGGGGACCCATATTCCAGAGTCGGTGGTTATGGGTCCCCGCTTACGCGGGGACGACAGCTTAGCACCGATTATTTCTTATACCCGTCCGTTCCCTGCCAACCGTGTTTTGAAATATCGAAGATCACCCCGTCCGGGTCCTTGAACTTGCGCTCGAAATTGCCGTGGCGCTCGTCGCCGAGGTCGAAGAAGAACTTGCCGCCATTGGCCTCGATGCGCTTCTCAGTCTCGGCGAGGTCATCGACCTGGAAGCCGAAATGATGCGCGCCGACGAAGGTCGCGCCCTCCTTGATATCGGACGCCGTGCTGCCCGCCTTCCCCTTGAAATTGAGCAGCGCGAGATTGATCACGCCATCGCTCATGTAGATCGCGGATCCGATGTCCAGATCCTCGCGGCCGATGCGCTTGAGGTCGAACACGTTGGCGTAGAACTCCGCCGCCTTGTCGAGGTCTTTCACGCAGACCGCAAAATGGCGCAGACGTGCCATCACCATCCTCCTTGCGGGCGCCGTTCGCCCCTGGTCCCCCATCATAGCGCCTCCCGGTTGGCGCGGGCTACCCTCGATCATGCGATGCCATAGGATGGCGCCATGAAACAACACGCCGAAATCGCCGGCGCGGGTTTCGCCGGCCTGACCGCGGCCTGTGCGCTGGCGCAGCGCGGCTGGAGCGTGCGCGTGCACGAGCGCGGGCAGCGTCTGCGCACCACGGGCGCGGGCATCTACATCTACGAGAACGGACTGCGCGTGCTCGCGGCGGTCGGCGCCTATGAGGAGGCCGTCAAGGGCGCGCCTTTCGCCCACACCCGCGAGGTCCGCGACGATCGCAACCGGGTGATCTCGGTGCACCGCTGGCAGGGCAGCCGCGTGTTCAGCATCGTGCGTCAGACCGTCATCAACGCGCTGGCGGCGGCGGCGACGCGCGCCGGCGCCGAGATCCTCACCGGTTCGGTCGCGACAGGGGCGAGCGCCGACGGCGAACTCGTGTTAGCGGACGGCCGCAAGCTCAAGGCCGACCTGGTCATCGGCGCCGACGGCAGCAACTCGGCGGTGCGCGACGCGGTCGGCCTGCTGGCAAAACGCAAATACCTGGTCGATGGCGCCACGCGCCTGCTGATCGCGAAGACGGAGCAGGAGCGCCTGGCAGCGGCGGACGGCGCCACCACCGTCGAATATTGGTCCGGCACCCGGCGCGTGCTCTATACGCCCTGCAGCGAGCGCGACATCTATATCGCGCTCACGATGCTCGACCGCGACGAGATCGCCAAGGCGACGCCGGTCCGAACAGACGCGTGGAAGGCGTGGTTTCCCCACCTCGAGCCGCTGATCGAGCGCATCGGCGACGAGGGCCGCTACGATCGCTTCGATCTGATCAAGCTTAGCCGCTGGTCGGCGGGGCGGGTGGCGATCATCGGGGACGCCGCGCACGCGCTGCCGCCGAACATCGGACAGGGCGGCGGATGCGCCATGATGAACGCGCTGTCGCTTGCGGTCTATCTCGAGCGCAACGTCGACGTGCCGGCCGCGCTCGCCGCGTGGGAGATGAACGAGCGGCCGATCACCGAACATGCGCAACGCATGTCCTACCTCCTCGGCCTTCCGGCGACGTGGCCGCCCTTCCTGCAGGCCATGGCGCTCGGTTGGGCGGGGCGCTCGCAATGGGTGATCCGGCAGCGCACGAAGACGGCATTGCATCATCCGACGGGGACTTAGGCGACGC
>JAFAHL010000112.1 GCA_019237215.1 Hyphomicrobiales bacterium
CGAGGGCCCGGCGGCGCGGTCCGCGAGCTCCGCAAGGCGCGCTTCCGCTTCCGTCAGCGCGCCGGTGAGGAACTCGCATTCGGCCCGATTGAGCTCGAGTGCGAAGGCGAGATCGTGACGGCGCTCCCAGGCGTCTTTCGGCAGCAGGGCCGCGCCAACCGCGAGGTAGGTCAGCGCCGAGGCGTAGGCGGTCGACGACTTGGCGCGCCGGCCCGCAATCAGGTTGAGCTCCGCGAGCCGCTCGCGCTCCTTGCCCGAGCTGATGAGCGCGGTCCCGTGGTTGAGTTGGCCAACGATCTCGAAGACATTTTCCTCGACCTCCCCAGGAGGAGTGCGCGCGTCGAGCCGTCGGCCGATGGCGAGATGCGCCGCCGCCCGCTCGCCCTCCGGGATCAGCGCATACGCGGCCTCCCGCACGCGGTCGTGAAGAAAACGGTAGGCCCCCTCCTCCCGCAACAGGAGCCTGGCCCGCACCGCCTCCCCAAGGGCCGCGTGCGAGGCGTCCTCGCTTTTGCCTTGGGCGAGGGCCAGGGTGGCGGTCGGCGCACTCGCGCCAAGACAGGCAAGATACTTCAACGCCGCGCGGGTCGTCGCGGGCAGGCGGCGCAGCTTGCCCAGCATGAGATCGACGACGTTGTCGGTATAGCCTTTGGCGCGTATCCGCTTGAGGTCCCAAGTCCAGCGCGCCGCATTGCGGTCGAAAGCGAGCAGCCCTTCCTCCGCTAGCGCGGTCAGAAACTGGATGGCGAAGAACGGGTTGCCCGCGGTCTTCTCGTGCACGAGCCGGGAAAGGGGTCGGGCGCGATCAGAGTGAAGGGCGTCGGCGACGATTCGGCTCACTTCCTCGAGCCCGAGCGGCTTCAAGACGATCTCCTGCACCCGCCCGCCGGCCTCACGGATCGCCGCCAGCCGCCGCACCAGGGGATGCGCCGGCGCGACCTCGTCATCCCGATAGGCGCCGACGAGAAGCAGGTGATGCAGATCCGGTTCACGCAGCAGGTCCTCGAGGAGATCGAGCGTGGCTACATCGAGCCATTGCAGGTCGTCGAGGAACAGCGCCAGCGGATGCTCCGGTCGAGCGAAGACGCCGAGCAGGCGCCGGAAGACCAGCTGGAACCGGCGCTGCGCGTCTCGCGGCGGCAGCTCCGGCGCCGGTGGCTGCGGGCCGATCAGGAGTCCAAGCTCGGGGAGCAGTGTCACCATGAGCGCGCCATTCACGCCGAGCGCTGCTGTAAGCGCGGCGCGCCAGAGCGCCAGTTCGGCCTCGCTCTTCCCCAACAGAGGCCGGATCAGTTCCAGCAGGGCTTGCGCCAGGCTGCCGTAGGGGATGTCACGCTTGTATTGGTCGAACTTGCCAGACGCGAACAGGCCGCGCGGCGGCGCCAGCGCGCGGTGCAGCTCGTGCACCACCGCTGACTTGCCGACTCCGGCGTGGCCCGCAACCAGCACCAGTTCCGGTCCGCCCGCAGCCACGACGCGGTCGAAGGCGGCGTGCAGGCTCCCGACCTCGCTCTCGCGCCCGAAAAGCCGCTCGGGGATCAGCAGCTGGTCAGATAGATCGCCCGCGCCCAGAGGGAAGGCGTCGATTCGCCCCCGGCTCTCCCATTCGGCCAGGGCGCGTCGCAGATCAGCCTCCAGACCGCTGGCGGTCTGGTAGCGCTCCTCCGCGGTCTTGGCGAGCAGCTTCATGACGATCGCGGAGATGGCGCCCGGCGCGCCTCGCCGCCTCTCGGCCGGCGGCGCCGGCTGTCGGGCGACGTGGCAGTGCACCAAGTCCATTGGGTCGGACGCAGCAAACGGCAGTGCGCCTGTAAGCATCTGATACAGCGTGACGCCGAGAGCATAGAGATCGCTGCGGGAGTCGGTCGACCGGTTCATCCGTCCGGTCTGTTCGGGGGCCATGTACGCGAGAGTGCCGGCGATGGTATCAGGAGGATCCGGCGCCTGGCGCTCACGCCGTCGACGAGAGGCGATGCCGAAGCCGGTGAGCTTCACCTCTCCAGTCGTGCGGTTCAGCAAAATGTTGGCCGGCTTGATGTCTTTATGGACAAGGCCGCGCTCGTGGAGCTTGCCCAAGGCCACGGCGATGCCGATAGCGAGGCGCAAGAATTTCCCGACCTCCATTGGCGTGGCGACCAGCCGATCGAGCGGCTCGAAGCCGCCGATATCCTCGAGCACCAGCAAGGTCCGACCGCCATCGCGCACGATCTCGAGCGGCCGCAGCGCCCACGCTCCGTCCAACTCGTCCTTCAGTCCGTGTTCGTGGGCGAGGCGATCGAGGCTAGAGGGCGATGGGTGTGCAGTAACAGGCAGAACCACCAGCACGGCGCTCCGGCTGCCGTCCACACCGAGACGCCATCCTCGGCAGAAGAGGCGTTCGTCGTCCTGCCACAAAACCTGAGCGCCGCTATCCGTGTCGCCTTCGCCAGCAACCGGGGACAGAGAAATGTGGCTCACGGCGAGAGAACCGCCATCAGGCACTCCCGGGGACGAGCGGACTGTTTGGGGCGGAACCGACATTTCGCGGATGCTGCAGTAGAGGTCGTCGGAGCTTGCCAAGATTAGAGGTACAGAGGTTCTGTACTGGAGTCCATTGGCGATCTTGCTACCCCGTCTCGCTCGACGCCGCCGCGACCGACAACGTGGGCGGCCGACTCTCCACCTTCTACTGCATGAACCAGCCGTGACTCACCACGACTGACTGCCCCGTGAGCGCGTTCGAGGGAAAGGCAGCGAGGAAAAGCGCGGTTTGCGCCACATCCTCCGCCGTGGTGAATTCGCCATCGACTGTCTCCTTGAGCATAACGTTTTTGACGACATCCTGCTCTGAGATGCCGAGTTCCTTCGCCTGCTCCGGAACTTGCTTGTCGACGAGCGGTGTGCGTACGAAGCCCGGGCAAATCACGTTGGCGCGCACGCCGTGCATGGCCCCTTCCTTGGCGACAACCTTGGCAAGGCCGAGGAGGCCGTGCTTGGATGTGACATAGGGCCCCTTCAACATCGATGCTTCCTTGGAATGCACCGATCCCATGTAGATGATGCTCCCGCCGCGGCTGCGTTTGTACATCTCGCGCAAACACGCGCGCGTTGCGAGAAAAGCGCCATCCAAATGGATGGCCAGAAGCTGCTTCCATTTGCTGAACTCGAACTGATCGAGCGGCGCCACGATCTGAATGCCGGCGTTCGAGACGAGGATATCGACTTGGCCGAAGGCGGCGACGGTCCTGGCGACGCAGGCGTCCACCTGGGCTTCGTTGGTCACGTCGACGGCGACCCCGATGGCGCGCTTGGCGCCGCCGAGCTCGTCGGCGACCGCATCGGCGCCTTTTTGATTGAGGTCCGCGATCGTCACGCGGGCGCCTACGCGCGCAAAGAGCACGGCAATCTCCTTGCCGATGCCGCTCGCGGCGCCGGTGACGATGGCGACCTTATTGTCAAGACGCATAGCTCATCTCCCTGGTTTGAACCGATCGCTGGGCTGGCTGTCGCAAATAATCGTAGACGACCTTGCCAAGACCGAGGGTCAAGTCGGCGATGATGTGCGTGGCCGAAATCACCTCGAGCACCGGCAATTCGGCGACCGGCGCGAGCGCGTGGGCGTGGAGATCGAGCGCGCCGGGTCCCGTCCAGGCGCCTTTGAGCGCGATGTCCTCGAGATGGTATTCGACCAACTCGCAAATGCGTGGACTGCCGTCCACATGGGGGATGATCTTGAGCAGGAAGTTGGGCGCGGCGAGCGAGGCCAGCACCGCCTCCGGATCGGCTGCCTTGTGCTTGTAACCCATGGTGCCAGTCGCAACTCGCACCGGGCCGTAGTCGAGCGCGCCCACCAGCGTGTCGATCTCTGTGCGAAGCGTCGGCTGCGCGAGCTTCTTTGGGAAGCCCCAAAGCTCTCGCCCGCCTGCGATTGGCGGATCGCCGTTCAGGAACATGCAGTGGGTGTAGCCGCCCTGCCTGCCACGGAAGGACACCGGTATCACTTGACCGCTCTCGGTGTAATCGCCGAAGCCCGTCGAATCCGGCATGCGGATGAATTCGTATTTGACGATCGGCTCGTTCACTTCGAGCGGCTCGGGCACAAGCGCGCGCAGCTTCTCGCGATCGGTCCGGTAGGCGAGAATGAGATATTCTCGCTGGCAAAAGCGATAAGGGCCGGGCGGATAGGCGGGGCTGGTCAGCGGCATGGAGAAGGCGCGCTCGAGCACGTCGGTTACTTTCATCAGAGACTCCTCGATGGTGCGATACAAATCGCTGGGGGATTACTCGCGGCCATGCTCGGCGACATCGAACATGAAGGTGCCGTCGAGGCTGGACGGACGCTCGAGCACTTCGGGATGCCTCAGGGTGCGGACAGTGTCGTGATAGCCCGCCCGCCAGCGCTCCTCCATGCTCCGCCGCGAAAACTCGTAGTCTTTGGCCTCGCCTTCGTATTCGTTCGATCGGTAAATGAGTTGGATCAGATTCCAGGCCTTGGGCTGGGTCGCACGCCGCAACGTCGCGACTTCGGGGCTCGCCGCGAGTTCCTCAGGCAATTTGTCAATGAGGCGCGAGAGGGCGTAGCGCAGAACCTGTATCTCTCGGAATCGCTCCGATTCGGCGCGGGTGCGGCTTGAGTATTGGATCTCTTTCTGCCGCGTCGGCACCTGCGCTATATTGCGCGGGGCTTCGCCGCGGGACGACCAGAGATCGACCTGGAATGCGAGAGTATCGCGGTGCGGCTCGTTTTCGACCACCCAACGCAGTGGCGTGTTCGAGATGATGCCACCGTCCCAGTAGTGCTCGCCGTCGATCTCGATTGCGGGAAATCCGGGCGGCAGGGCGCCGCTCGCCATCACATGCTCCGGGCCGATGCGGTGCGTCGTGGAGTCGAAATAGACGAAGTTGCCGGTGCGGACATTGACCGCGCCGACGCTGAAGCGCATGGCGCCGCTGTTGATGCGGTCGAAATCGACTAGCCGCTCCAATGTCGCTCTGAGCGGTCGGGTGTCGTAGTAGCTCGTTGCCTCGATTGTGCCGTGTGGCCATAGCCAAGGCGTCAGCGGGCGAGGCGCGAAGAAGCCCGGCGCGCCCAGCGACAGGGCGCGGCCAGCGCTCCACTGGTTGAGCAGGATGCGAGCGGCGGCGCCCTCGAGCAGCGACGTGAGATAGTTATCACGTCCCGCTAGCTCGAGTTGAGACAGCGAGGTCGCAACAGCTCCGTTCTCCTCGCTCGACGCCAATCGGCCCGCCGGCATGAGCGGAAACCGCCATTGAGGATAAGGCGAGGTGACGAGCTCCCAGAATTCCCGAAGCTTCTCGACCCGCTCCTCGGGCGGGTTGCCGGCAATGAGAGCGGCGTTGATGGCGCCGATTGAAATGCCGGCGGTCCAGTCGGGATGAAGACCCGCCTCAGCCAGGCCTTCGTAGACGCCTCCTTGATATGCGCCGAGCGCGCCGCCGCCTTGCAGCAGCAGGGCGATGCATTCGAACGGCGGACGGCCGCAAGGCCAATGATGTTTCAACCGATTCTCAGGCAGAACATTGGCGCGCATGATGAACTCCTGTCACGGTGTCGGTCGACAATCGGCAGCCTGAAGCGTCGCTGGATTCTTCGCTACAGGGTCTGCTAAGGCACGGCGGCGAGCAGGAGGAAAACTCCGAAAATCACCAGATGGACCGCCCCTTGCAGAATGGTGGCGCGACCGGTCGTCAGTGTGGGCGTGCTGACGAAGAGGGTGAGAAGCAGCAGCACCATCCCTTCCGAATCGAGGCCGAGCGTCAGCTCGCGTGACAGATAGAGCGAGACAGCGCCGACGATCGGAATGGTAAGGCCGATGCTGGCCAACGCCGAGCCCAGCGCGAGGTTGGCGCTCGTCTGCAACCGATTGGCGTAAGCGGCTTTGAATGCTGTAATGCTTTCCGGCAGAAGGGTCAGGGTCGCGATGACGACGCCGAGAAAGGACGACGGCAGGCCGGCGGTGTCGATCGCGCGCTCGAGAGGCGCCGACAGGGTTTTGGCCAGCAGCACTACCGCCGCAAGCGAAGCCAGCATCAGAACAGCGCTCATCGCCGTGGCCGCGCCCGACGGCGGGGCCGGCTTCTCAGGGCGACCACATAGGCCGTTCTCGGGCTCCGGCAGGAAATGGTCGCGATGGCGCACCGATTGCACGAACACAAAGACGAGGTAGAGGATCAGGGACAGAGCGCCGATGAATGCGAGCTGAGTCGGCGAATACTGCGGTCCGAGCTTGGCCACAGTGAAATTCGGCAAGACCAGGGTGAGCACCGCGAGCGTCGCCAAGACGCTCAGCGCCGAGCCGACGCCTTCGACGCGGAATGTCTGCTCTCGATAGCGCACGCAGCCGATGACGACACACAAACCGACGACGCCGTTGAGGACGATGAGGACGACTGAGAACACCGTGTCCCGCGCGAGCGAATTTTGCCCTGCCCCGCCCGACACCATCGACGCGATAATCAACGAGGTTTCAATCGCGGTGACGGCGAGCGCCAGCAGGATGGAGCCGAAGGGCTCACCGACCTTGCGCGCCACGACCTCCGCGTAATGCACGGCGGCGAACACCGATCCGATCAGGAGCGGAGCCGCCGCCAGCGCAACTGGCGCCGTTTCCGCATCGATAAGGTGGGCGTGCTTGAGCCCCACGAGCGCGAGCGCTGCAAGCGGCGCTGCTGAGGCCAACCAGCCGCTGCCATCGGAATCCCGCCTTGTCGCCGTCGACGGAACCGAGGGGCGATCCGCGAGCCGAACATCGTCAAGCATGCTGAAGTCCATCATATCTCGGCCAACCGACCGGCAGATGATTTGGGGTTCCACAGCTCCGGCATCCAACCTTCGTTGGAATGACGACAGTCACTGCAGACGGGCTCCCGCGCGGCGCGGATAGGCTGTTTGCGCTCACCCGTGTCCTCATCCCAAGGAATGATGCGCTGAGCGCGAGGGCCGGCAAGGACTCGCGCGGACAAGCCGTTCTTTCAGCCGAGGCACAAGAGCCGATGGCAGTGCTCTGGGTCGCGCGTGAAGATCTGATGTTTAGTGTGCGAGTGCCGGCGATGCGGTACCGAACCCTGAGCGGTCGCAGCAACGCCACGCGGTGAGTTTTCGAGCCGCGCCTCGTGCTTTTGTCGGTCGGAGGCTATACCCTCGTCAACCAGAGCGGCCAAACCGACTGAACAAATCAGCAACCGGAAACCGAAGCTCTTCACTGTCGAACGGCTGTGTTGAATGGACATTGGATGCCTCCTACATGATTTCACACGCAAGATGGTGCCCTGTATTCCAGCAGCTTTCTATTCGACGATAGAACAATGAGATAGTCGCTAGGGCGATAACTCTAAACTTTGGATTAGTTTTAACAGAAAGCTTGCAGCGTGACGGGCAACAATTGACTTTGAATTTCAAGTGACGGCACGTATTAGATCCTGCACTCTCGAGTCTGTGCAAACGGGGCGGGACCTGCGGGCCGACATGACGATCCGGCCGGTCGTCTTCGCGGCTCGCGCGCTCAGAACCGTCCGCCAGCTATTCGTCGCTGGGCCGCGCTCTTAAATCGAGCGCTTGTCGATGCTGAACTTGGTCAGGGTGGCCGCGACGATGGCCATCGAGCATCGGCGGCACGAGGGCGCATGGATCGCCGATAAGCGCTGTCATTAGCTGCGGCCGACCGGGGGAGGGAATTGCCCCTGTGTTCGCGGGCCAACTCGGAAAGAAGTTAGGTCGCTTCATAGGGCGCTCCCCCCGAACGCTGTCGAGGTCGGCCCGGCAGATCTCGCTGAACGCCAGAAGCGGATCGGGGAGGCTCTCGGACAACGCCTCTTTCGCGACTTGCCGAAGCTCGACGCTTGGCCTCAGCGCAATCTCGGCAATGGCTCTGAGCACCGCCTCCGCGGCACTGACAACATCGGGCGGAGCGAACAGCCTCATCCGGTTGATGAGCCCGATCAAGCGATGCTCATCGCCGCTGGGCGAGAACTCGTCGTGTGTGAAGGCGTGCAGCAGCAAATGCGACGCAGTCATTACGAAGTCGGCATAGACCGTCTCCCGCTTCGCGATCTCGCCCGCGATGCGTTGAAGGTGATTTTGGCAGCGATGAGTGTAGATGGCGGCGCCAAGGGTGGCGCCGCCTATTGCCAGGGCCCCCAAAAGCGGTGCGATGGGGCTCAAGATGGCTGCATCAATGTGCATGTATGGTGAGACCAGGAGGGGGAGGCAGCTGGGCGAGCGCCGCATTGGGTGCGATTGCGGCAGCGCCGAGCAACGCGCTTACGGACAAGGTCAATAGGGTCTTCCGCAACACTGCGTGTCTCCTTAAGAATGCAGGCTGGTTTCCAATTCTGGGACAGCAGACTTTGCGCGGTGGTCCTCACGGTCTCCGAGGCGGATCTCGGGAAGCGGCTCGATATTCATGTTTTGCCTGTCCTCCGGGCGCGGCGGCTTGACGCGATAGGCGGCGACATAGAGCGCCGGGAAGAACAGCAACGTCAGCAACGTCGCCGCCACAATGCCGCCGATCATCGCATAGGCCATCGGCCCCCAGAACACTTCACGGGCGATCGGGAGCATGCCGAGGCTCGCCGCCGCGGCGGTCAAGAGAATCGGCCGCGTGCGATGGAGCGTCGCCGAGATCACTGCATCCCATGGGTGCTCGCCCTTGGCGGTGTGTTCATCGATCTGCTCGATCAGGATGACCGAGTTGCGGACGATGATGCCGATCAGGGCCAGGACGCCGAGGATCGCCACGAAGCCGAGCGGCTGACCGAAGGGCAAGAGAGCGGCGACGACGCCGATCAGGCCGAGCGGCG